>JAYTUF010000396.1:0-7190 GCA_043744755.1 Anatilimnocola sp. | reverse complement strand
TTACGGGTGCCAGCCGTGGCTGTGATGGCCGTGGCTATGGCCATAGTTATGGCCGTAGCGATACGGGTTGTAATGCTGGTGTTGGTAATTGTGCCCATAATTGTGTCCATAGTAAGGGCGTTGATATTGCTGTTGATAATAGCCTTGATGTCCTTGGTTGAAGTGTCCGGAGTGGCCGCGGCCACCGGAGAGGTCATTGATGCCGTGGATGATCGAGCCGATGCCGTGGCCGGTGTGGTGACCGCGTTGCAGATCGCCGATCCCGTGCAGGATCGAACCAATGCCGTGCCGCACATTCTGCCGGCTGGCATCCTTCAGCTTGGTTAGTGTTTCCGCGAGGCCGGGAGCACTTTCCTTGGGCATCGTGTCGCGGGCTTCGCCCATGATCTTCTTCAGGTGATTCTTCTGTGCTTCCGACAGGTTGACGAGCACGCTCGTCTTGTCGGCTAGGCCGGCTTCCAGATTCTCGAAGTAAATCGAGTCGCCGAGGATGCCGGCCGCCTTCGAGCCATTAATCGCTTCCTGGTAGAGAGCCAATTGATCGGGGCTAGTATCGACCGCCGATACCGACATGGCCGGATCGACCTTGCGGGTGGCGCCCGCCAACTTGCGAGCGGAAGTCACTTGTTCCAAAGTGGCCGTGTTTTTGGTGGCGTTGCAAACCGTGGCCAGCCGATCGAGCGTAGCCGTGTCGCGCTTGTCGGCGGCAACTTTGGCTGCCAGTTCTAGCAGTTGCTTCGAGCTAACGGCTTTGTGGCTGCGCATCAGGATCCGTTCGCCTTCCGCCAGTTGCAGGGCGCAGTCGGTGATCAGGGCGGGATCGAGTTCATTCCAGGCTTTGCCGAGCAACATCAGATCGACATAGCGATCAAAGGCTGGATCATTCAGATCGGGCGCGGTGGCAGGAGCCGGCGCGGCTGTGGTTGTGCCAGTCACGGCCGCTGGGGCCTTTCCTTCCTGGGCTGTTGAATCCAATAGAAACGGCACGCTGACGATCAGCGCCACCGCGGCCAACGCGGTGTAATTCACATTCTTGAACATGAGCAAAACTCCCCTTAGGTAACGAACATCACTTAACGCGCGGAACGTCCAGCGCGGTATTCTCACTTCCCGAAATCGTATACACGGCCCAAAAATAGGGATGAATCCATGGATCACTGGGACCTTCCTGGCGACGGTCGGCTAAGAACTTTCGCTGCGCTCCCGCGAGCGCCGCGGCGGCTGGTTTGCCGGCGATGATCTCGCCGAAGAAGGACTTCATCAGCATCGGACCGGTGCCGTCGTAGACATCCCAGAGGCCGGAGACCACGGTCGAAGCGCCGGCATTGAGGAAGGCTCGCTCCAAACCGAACAGGTCGTCACCGGGGAGCGGACTCTGATCGGCAAGACCGGAGTAACACGCGCTGAGTACGACGAGGGACGAGTTCACCTCGCCGGCGAACAGTTCGCCCGCCGTCAAAAAGCCATCGTCGGTGCTGTCAGCATGGCAGAGTAAGTAGCTGTTCAGCGGCTGTTCGGCAATGTTCTGGCCATGCGTGCCAATGAAGATCATGCCCGGCTCGCGGAGCGCGGCGCGGACGTTCTTTTCGTTCGCATCGCCGGCGACTACTGATTGCTTGAGGCGCGGACCAAACGCTTCCTTGAGATTGGCCAGGTCCAACTCCACTCCCGGCAAGGGATCGGCCTGGGCGAATTCTACAATGCCCACGGCATGTACCTGCGAGAACGCCGATTCCTTCCGGCGGAGCAAATCCCAAGTCACGAGCGACGGCGCACGACTCAAGGCGAATGGCTCATCGATCAAAAATTGGGGCTGCGGCATGGACAACTTGCCACGGGTTGTTGGATCAACCTCCGTCACCAAGGCCGCGAAGGGAAAATAGTTGAGCACATGATGGGGCACGAAGACCACATGCTGCGCGGCCTTCAGTTCGGTGCGCACTGGAGTTGGCAGTAGTTCGCCGCAGAAGCGATGCAGTTCGTCCTGCCACGAATGATCGAAGCCTTGCCCGGCCGAAGCGCGGCGGAACATCTTGTTTGCTTGACTCTCAAACCCGGCCAGCAACTGCTGCACCCGGCGAACGAGATCGCGCGAGGCGATTGGATGACCCGCCGCATCCATGAGCGGCCAGGCTTGGACTTTACCTTTCGGGTTGACGACAAACACCCAAGCCCGCTCGGTTCCCAGAAAGTATTCGACGGCGGCCGTGTCGGCGGGCCAGTCGGCCAGTAGTACCTCCAGGCTGCGGCTGTTGTCGGTTGCTTGCTCTGCATTCACGCCCCGCTGAGCGAGCACGTCTTGCAGCGAACGGGCCTTGGCGCCTTCGGCCATCGCGAGCGCCTGGGCGTGGTCGCCCCGGGCCAACAGGAGTTCGATGATCCGCTCGTTGACATAAGCTCGCCGGGCGAAGAAGCCGGCGCGACTTCGTCCCGCGCGGTCGGCGGGGATCCGCTCGCGGAGCAGTTCGGTCAATCGATGCGACGTCTGCAAATGGCGGAGAGCACCATCAATCTGTTCGCGATTGGGAATTGTCTTGGCATTCGTCGTGCGAGCATCGATCATTCCCAGCAGTCGTTCCACTCCTTCCACGCCGGTGAGCGATTCCGCTTCCGCGTAAGCGGCCAAGGCTTGCGTCGCGCGCTGGCGAGCTAACTTCTCGTCTTCGGCGCGATACGCAAGCTGAGCCAAGGTTTCATAGGCGGCAGCGCGAGTGACGGCGTCCAATCCCATCGGTTTCGCCAGCACTTGGTCGGCAAATTCGCTCGCGGTCTTCGCTGCGGCGGATTCACCTTCCGCGAATTGCCGGCCGCCATCTGCGGCATAGTCCAGCACGCGGATCAGATCGGCGAGCAGGGCATACAGTCCCGCCAAGTTGATCCGCACGCCGGCTGCTAGCGCCGGATCGAGTTTCTCTGCGTGAATCAGTGCCTGCTCATAATTCTTCAGCGCGCCACACCAGTCGTCGAGTGCTCGCAGGATCGGTGCCGTTGCTCCGCTTGCGGTTTGAAAAGCATGATTGTGAACCTGATCGCGCGCCCGAGCGAAGAGCATCCCGCCCCAGTTGTTGTGAGCGCGAAACAGGTCGCCCACTTCGCCCCCCTGCAGCCGCGTGATCGCTTCAAGATAAAGTTGATCCGGCGATTCCGCCGCGCTGCTGCCCGACTCGGCCGCAATGACCGCGCGATACAGCAGCGCCAAGGCCTGCGCCCGCAGCGTCTCGGTCGCTGCCGGCAGAGCCAGCGTTTGCACTGCGGTTTCCCAGTTGCCTTCCTGAATGGAAGCGCGGGCTGCATCGATGATTTCGATGCCCGTCGCCGCAACATCGGCGGGCGGTTTCGCACCCGTCGCGGTCAGCTTCTGCAAAACACGCTCACGAACGACAGTGAACCAGGGCTCATTTTTCAGCGCTGCATTCTTCTTACTCACTGCATCGAAGCGATCGAGCGCATCAGCAGCATAGGAACGGAGTTCGCCATCGGCATCTTTTTGAAAGCACAGATGCTGCGCGAGCGCCAGTAAGTAAGCGGGTGAATCGTCGCCGGCCACCTGCTCCAGTCGGTTCAGCGGAGCGAGTACCGTATCCCGTGTCTTAAGGTCAACGATCTGAAAACCTGTGATCGGACCGCTGCCCACTCGCAAGGTATAGGGGCCCGGAGTCAGACCCTCCTTCAGCTCCGTGGGCAGCTTCGGGATTTCATCCCACCGCAATGCAGCCTGCCCGGCAGCGAACGGGATCGATAACAATTCTTTGTTGCCGCGCTTCAGCAATACAGCCGCGACGGGAAACTTCTCCGCGCCGTCGTTCGGCTGGCGACGAAAGGTAACTTTCCCAGTCAGGCAATAACCCTGATCGACGGGCGTGATGAAGGTCAAGCCACCGGCGCGTGTTACCACCTGGCCTAGCAACTGTTCGGGTTGAAACGTCATCATCTCGGGACCAGCCGTAGCAGTTGAACCGCCGCCACGCGTGGCACCACGGAGCGCAGCAACGACTAGAGCAGAAGGTTTGCCGGCGTCGAGCGATTTGGCTGGCAGGGTCGCCCATTGCTCAGGTCCGCCGCGAGTCCAAACGGCGATGCCTTTGGTCCGATCATCGCGACCCGACGTCGGCAGGCGATAGGGAACGACCTCCACCCGCCCTGCCTCATTCAAGCGAATCAAGAATCCATCGGCACCCTGGGCTGAAACGACGCCAGCGCCGGCAATCAGCACGAGGGCTGTTGTCACGCGGGCGAAGTTTTGGGTGTAAAGGTTCAAGGATCACCAAAAGCCGTGGTGGGGCGCAGTCTCAAACGCAACCGCAGCGGAAATCGGACAGGGAAATCCGAATAATCGAACATCGCTGCAGGCGATCGAATTCACCACGCTGCGGTCGTGCGCACTGGAGGTCCGAAATTAACCGCAAACCGCGTGAAGTGCCACTGTTAAAATGGGTAATCAGAACAATTTACCGTGAATGACAGAAAACCAGCCCGTCGCAGTGCAGTTCTCGACCTCGCAAATGTTGGCGAAATTCATCCAGGCGGTTCTTGATGTCTTGCTGCGGGTCGGACTTGCGAACGGGGTCGCCCAAGTCGCGGCCGGACTGTTCCACGGTGATCGCGGCATCGGAGACTCGCAAAATGGCATACTCCGGCAACTGCGGCCAGCTCGTGCCGGTGCCGCGCCACCAAGTCGCCAGGTCATCTGCCGACGGCTGCGTTTTTCCGCTAATTAGCAGGACCCCTTCGGTGCCGGGCTGACCGGTTAGCGGAGCAGCCGACCGAGCATCGGGATAGCTCTGCGTTTCGCGAGTTACCGACGAGGGATATGTTTTGAGCATCCGCAGTTCCCCCGCACTGTTGATGAGCAACAACACTGCTATCGAACGGGGCGGCACCGTTGCTTCAATTCGAAGTTCATCGCCGCTCAGCAGCGGCACCGCTTGAGATAGATCCTTCCGAATCCCTTCTTGCCAGACCTGAATCTCCAATCCGCGAGGAGCGACTTCCGGTACAGCAGGCGGAGCAAGGTACGTCTTTCCAACAGCAAACATTCCGACCAAGGCGGCGAGAGCGATGGCGGCAATCGCTGCGAATTGCCTGTTGTTCCAACCATGGCCCGTTGGTTTTTCTAATTCCGTCGCGAACGCTTCCGCGGAAGCAAACCGCGCTGCCGGTTCGGCCGACAACGCCTGCTCGCAGCAACAGCGGAGCGCTGCCGGCGCGGCGGACGCAGCCAATCGGGAGCGATCCCATTCGCATTTCTCTGCGAGCAATAGCGATTCGCGAGCACTCTTGGCCGCGAATAACGGAGAGCCGGTCAGCAAGTAATACAGCACGCCGCCGAGCGAGAAAATGTCGGTTGCCGGTCCGAGCCGGTCCGCTTCGCAACGGGCCTGTTCGGGGGCCATGAACTCCAACGTGCCGGCCAGGCCTTCATCGGTGGGGGGTGGCGACCAGGCATGTTCGACGCGCGACAGTCCAAAATCGATCAACCGCGGCTCGCCCTGCTCGTCGATGACGATGTTCTTGGGCTTGATATCCAAGTGCAGAATGCCCTGGGCATGGACGGTGGCGAGCGCTCGCGCTGTCTTGGCGACAATCGCCGCCGCTTGCTGTGGCGTTACTTCCGTTTGCCGCGCGTGCTGAGCGAGCGTGCGGCCGCGGACATATTCCATCGCGAGGAACGCCCGGCCGTCGATCACGCCGGCGTCGTAGATTTGGGCCAGATTGGGATGTGATAACCCGGCGAGAATCTTCGCCTCGGTCGCGAGAGCAGCATCGTGCTGCGGATTGTACGTGTCACTGGCTTGGCGCGCAATCTTAATGACCACTTCCTTGCCAAGATCAGGATGCACCGCCCGGTAAACCCGCGATTGCCCTCCCACATCCAGCGGCGCGACCAGCAGATAACGGCCGAAGTTTCCCGGGCAGACGATGGCGTCCGATTGCCTGGCGGGCGCGACATGGTCTCTGGTTACGTCGTCCGGCAGCAACTCAATCGCGGCGTGAACCGAAAGTTGCTTCGCGAGTCCTGAAGCAAACTGCGGAAATCGCTCGAGATACTCAGCCGCGAGCGGGCGACCACCGTGCGCTTCCGTCAGGGCAAACTCGGCGTAAATGACATCGACGGCCCCCTCCTCGCCGGAAGTCGCGAGAAACTCCGCTGTGAGAAATTGCTCCGCCCGTAGTGGCCGACCATTGCTCCAGCCCGCCCGCATTTGCTCCCAGATCGCGCCGACGGAAAGAGGCGCCGCGCGCGAGCCGCGCGCTCCGGTCACCGCCGCCGCGTCGCGCAGGTCGGCCGTGTCGGCCGCGCCTGGGAGCGGAGCTTTGCCGGCTTGCGGAAAGCCGAGCGGACTGAGATCGACTGGTTTCATTTCATTGCTCGCGTATTCCCAGGTGTACCGCCGCTTCATCAATCGCCCGTGTCATTCGCTTGCGAACTGCGTCGGGCGTCGAACCCAGTTCCGCAGCCAGGTCTCCCCAAGCGCGGCCCCCCATTCGTTGCTCGATCAGGTATCGATCGTCCGCACTCAACTTTTCGTTCACAGCTTCGAGAATCTCGCGCACCATGAAAACTTCGCTGGGCGTCTCTCCCGCCGCTGCCACCGCCTGCAAGGCTTGGTCGTCGCCGTTCAGCCGCCGCGCATCCCGGCAATCCGCCTGAGCTTCACGCACCCGGTCGTACAACTTGTTACGAGCCATTGTCATGAGCAGCGCCGCCAATTGCCGCGGCTCTTGCAGGTCGAGTCGTCCCTCGGAGACTTCAACGAAAAATTTGAACAGAACGGACTGACAAATATCCAAAGAATCCATCGTCCGCCGCAGCGCGGGAGTGGACAGCCGAAACCGAATGAACCGCCGCACCTCGGGTTCATACCGCCGCACCAACTCGGTCGCCGCCTGCTGATCGCCCTGCCGCACGCGGTCGATCAGGGGTGCGAAGTCATCGCGCGGCAGTTCGTCCAAGGCAGACATGCAGAGATAATCCCATGAAGAGGCGGTGCCCAGGCTGGAATCCGAAGCCCGTCATCCTAGTCGCGGCACTGCCGGCGGGGCAAGAACTGCCTTGGGCATGCAGTCGGGCTTTGTCCTTGCTTGATGGGGCGCGGAATGTCCAGCGGTGACCCGGTCGCCTGGGGGATCACGATTATTCTTGGCGGAGCGATGGTATTTTTCCTCCTGCGGACCTGGCCCGCAGATAA
>JAYTUF010000395.1:0-7210 GCA_043744755.1 Anatilimnocola sp. | reverse complement strand
ATCATCATCACGATGACCGCGATGATCACCGCGGTGATCATGACCCAAATGTTTTGAGCCATGCCCACGGCGGTGATGACGGAATCGAGCGAGAAGATGACATCGAGCACAATGATCTGCCCGATCACCGAACCGAACGACGCTTTGACGGCAGAGACTTCATCATCATGCAGTCCCTCGACCTTATGATGAATCTCGCGGACGCTACTTCGAATCAAGAACAGGCCGCCGACGAGCAGAATCAGATCCTTCCACGAGATTTGATTCACCTCCAGTGGATGTTCGCCGGGCAGCCAACCAGCGGGAAGGCCCAAATCCGTAAGCGTGAGGATCGGTTCTTTGAGCTGAATGATCCAGGTGATGGTCAGCAGCAGCAGCAGCCGCATGATCATCGCCAGCGCCAGGCCAATGTTGCGCGCTTGTCGCTGCTGCGCTTCCGGCAGGCGGGCAGTGACGACCGAAATGAAGACGATGTTGTCGATCCCCAGCACGATTTCCATCGCGACGAGGGCGAGCAGCGCGATGATATCGGTGAGTTGCATGGGATTCCAAAGTTCTGAGTTTTGAGTTCTGAGTTCTGAGACAAGACGGAAGGCTTTAGAAATTACCTCCTGTCTCAAAACTCAGAACTCAGAACCCCAAACTTCTACGTCGTGTAATCCGCGTTGAAGCGAACATAGTTTACATTCAGGTCGCTCGTCCAGAACCGGCCCTCGGCCGCGCCTTCCGAGAACGTCAGTTTAATCTGAGTACGACGCTCGGCCTTGATCGCCTGCGAGACAGTCTTGGCATCGAAGGCCACCGGAGCGCCGGCGCGATACAGCTCATGGCCATTCACCACCAGGCCGACACCGGCTGGATTGAACGGTACGCCCGCATAGCCGGCGGCGGACACAATCCGGCCCCAGTTGGGATCAGCCCCGGCGACGGCGGTTTTGACGAGAGCGCTGTTGGCCACCGTCTGGGCAATTTGCTGGGCGGCAGCCCGATCGCGGCAGCCGGTGATCTGGATGCAGATCAGGTGCGAAGCCCCCTCGCCATCATCGGGAATCTGCTGGGCCAGTTCGATGCAGGCTTCCGTTAATGCCGTTTGGAATGTTTGCAAGTCGTCGCCCCGCAGCGGTTCTCCGCCGGCGGCACCGCTGGCGAGGAGCAGCAGTGTGTCGTTGGTGCTCATGTGACCTTCGACACTGATGCAATTGAAGCTCTCGTCGGCGGCGGACTTCAAAACCGTTTGTGCATCCGCGGGCGCGAGTGGGGCATCGGTCAGCATCACGGCCAGCATCGTGGCCATTCGCGGCCCGATCATGCCGGCCCCTTTGCACATGCCGGCGAGGCGAATTTTTCGGCCGCCGATATCAATCTGTTTGGCGACTATCTTGTGAAACTGATCCGTCGTCATGATGCCGCGGGCCGCGGCGAGGAAGGAGGCTTCGTCGCCGCTCAGCTTCGCCGCGGCCAGTTTCGCGGCGCTGGCGATCTTGTCCATGGGCAAAAAGACACCGATGACGCCGGTGGAGAGGACGAGCGTTGTGGACTCGAGCTCGCCGCAAGCGGATGCGGCGAACTGGGCCATTTGCTGGCAGTCGGTCATCCCTCGTTCGCCCGTGCAGGCGTTGGCGTTGCCGCTGTTAATGGCGACCACGCGGATGTTGGCCGATGGCGTTCGGGCGCGATCGAAGCCGACCGGCGCGGCATAGACCAGGTTCTGCGTGTACACACCCGCGGCCGTCGCGCCGCTGGGGCAATGGATCAGTGTGAAATCTTCCTTGGCCGCATTCTTCTTAATGCCGCCATGCACCCCGTTCATCACAAAGCCGGCAGGAACTTCAATGGGCATGGATATTATTATCAGCTAGTAGGCCGGAACAAGCGTACTCGCGCAGTTCCGGCGGGATTTTCCAAACATGCCGGAACTGCGGAGTACCTTGTTCCGGCCTACTCGACTAAAGCAACGCCGTCGTCTCATCAAACCCATACATCAAATTAAAATTCTGCACTGCGGCACCCGATGCGCCTTTGATTAGATTATCGATCACGCTGATCAACAGCAGCCGGCCGCCGGTGACGCGGGCGGTGATGTGGCAAAAGTTGGTGTGGGCCACGTCCTTCGTCGCCGGCAGATGCTTCACGACGCGGACGAACGGTTCGCCTCGATAGGCGTCTTGTAAATGCTCGAGCGCCTCGGCTTCGGTGGTTGGCCGACACGGCTTGCTGTAACTGACCGTGAGGATGCCTCGGTCCATCGGCACCAAGTGGGGCGTGAAGATGATTTGCGGATCAGTCCCCGTCGTGCGCCCCAAAATCTGTTCAATCTCCGGCGCGTGTCGATGTTTCCCCACGCTATAGGCCGAGATGCTCTCGTTGCATTCGGGATAAAGCGTCCCCAACTTCGGCGTGCGACCCGCGCCGCTCACGCCGCTCTTGCTATCTACGATGATGTCCGTGCTTTCGATCCAGTTCTCTTTCAGAAACGGAGCGAGGGGCAGAATCGCCGAGGTGGGATAGCAGCCTGGATTGGCAACCAGCTTGGCAGCGGGAATCTGTTCGCGGAACAGTTCCGGCAGGCCATACACGGTTTGCCCGAGTCGCTCCGCATCGGGATGGTCGTGTTCGTACCACTGGCGATAGGTGGCCGGATCGTTCAAGCGATAGTCGGCACTGAAATCGATCACCCGCTTGCCAAGCGTGAGGAGCGCTTTCGCTGACTCCGCCGAGGCCGCATGGGGCAGGCAACTGAAGATGCAATCGCAGCGCTGAGCAACCGCAGCAGGGGCGAAGTCTTCGAGCGGCAGATCGAGCCGACCCGTCAGCGACGGATGCGTCGAGGCGATCGGCGGCCGGCCCTCCTGCCGGCTGGTGACAGCAGTGATCTGCGCTTCCGGATGGCGCAGCAGCAGCTTGATCAGCTCGAGAGCCGTGTAACCGGTAGCGCCCAGAATTCCGACTCGAATCATCGCGCAGGTGGCCTCTGAGGAATTCCCATCGTCGTCTTTCGCTCCGCGAAAGAACGCCCTTTCGCGGAGCGAAAGGCGACTTTAGTGACGACCGCCGGACTTGGCAGGTTCGCGCGGCCGCTAGGGTGCCGCGGCGGCTGCGTCTTTACGCTTCAGCTTGCTGTCGTTTTCGGTCATGAAGGCCTTCAAGTCAGGGACGAATTCTATCAACCGCGTCCACTGCTCGACATAAAGCGTGACCGGAAAGCGACTCTGCAACCCATAGATAGAAATGGCCCCCTTCTCGCTAACTTTGCAAAACAGACTCCCGCGCTTGGGCTCGGCGGCCGTCAGTCGCTTCGAGGCCTCTTCGACCGAAATGTTGCCGGCTTGCAACTGGGCAAGAATTTCTTCCTTCGTCACGGCTTGGGACTCCTTGATAAATACGCTGTTGTGGCGATTGGCAGCCGTTAATTTACCAAAGGACAAGGTGACAAGGTGAGGGGGTGAACCTGTTTGCCAGTGCTAATTCGCGGCGGCCCGTTGCAATCGCCAGGCGGGCTTGGCCGTGAAGGCTTTCTTGTCATGTTTGGCGAGAAAGTCTTTCAATTCTTGCGGCGGCGCCGTAATGCGGATCGAATCGCGCCGCTTCACCGCGTTTGGATCGTCATTGCCGGCGTTGTTTTTCACGGTCCCCTTCAATTGTCCCTTTTGAATGGCAGCAGCGATGAAGTCGCTATCGAGCATGTACAGCAAAACCCGATTGGAATTGATGACTTCATAACGCAGAATCGCATAGTCAGCTTGTTCGGCTTCGGGATTCATCTTCAAGCTGATCATTCGCTGCTCACCGATTCGCGTGAGCTGCAGCGGCAGACGTTTGATTTCAATGCTGCCGTCATCTTGAACGGCTACCATCAGCATTTCATGCGTACTTTCTTTGTCCGCCTGCTTGCCGATCGCGACCCGCGGGGGACCTTCCGGATCGGGCGGAGGTTCGGTCGTCGGGGGATGCTTTTCGGTTCCGGCTGTCGGCGGCTTCTCTGCAGCCGCAGCTTGTTGTTCGCCGAACATATCCCACTGCCCGAATAGGGCTTCATCCAATTGCGAGGTTTCTTCGGTCGAGAGCGGATGCTGCGAGAGTGGAATCGCATCGCAACCAGCACAGGCAATTGCCAGCAGGCCAACCGCGAACAGGCCGAAATAGTGGTTGAATGCCATTTGTCTTAACTCCGCAGCAGAGGAAGTGTCGCTTTCTACGAGCCAATTTCATTCCGTTTTATTCCCAGGTCTCCTGCCCGCTCATTTTATGTTTTGCCATCGGAGTGCCTCATGGACCAATTCAAACCCGTGGACGAAAATGCATTATCACGTCATTCATCTACCGCTGCAAATCTGATCCTCATGAACCCAGTCCCTGAACACGCAGACCCAGCACAGGCCGACGACGACTCTCTCGCCCGCTACGCCCGCCAGTGGCGGTTTGCGCCGCTGGGCAAAGAGGGACAGCGCCAACTGCTCCGATCACGGGTGCTCATCGTCGGCTGTGGCGCCCTGGGCAGCGTGCAGGCGAATACGCTCGCGCGGGCTGGTGTGGGCCATCTGCGAATCATTGATCGGGATTTTCTGGAACTCAACAATCTGCAGCGGCAGGTGCTGTATGACGAAGATGATGTCGCGGCCGGACTCCCTAAAGCGATCGCCGCCCGCAATCGACTTGTAAGGATCAATTCTGAAATCGAAATCGAAGCTCATGTCGCCGATCTGGATCACACGAACATCGAACGGATGATGGGCGGCGTCGATCTGCTGCTCGATGGCACCGACAACTTTGAAACCCGGTATTTGCTTAACGATGCCGCGGTGAAGTTCAAGCTGCCGTGGATTTATGGCGGCTGCCTCGGCGCCGAAGGGCAAACGCTGACGATCATCCCCGGCGTCACGCCCTGCCTGCGCTGCTTGATGCCCGATACGCCGCCACCGGGGAGTTCGCCCACCTGCGACACGGCGGGCATTCTGTCGCCGATCATCAATATCATCGCCTCCTGGCAATGCTGCGAAGCGCTCAAGATTCTCAGTGGCCATCCCGAAGCGATCAGCCGAACGTGGACGATTTTCGATCTGTGGGACTCCACCATCCGGCAGATCAAACTCGGGAGCGTTTCGAGCGCAGCGTGCCCGACCTGCAGCGGCCGCGAGTATCCCTGGCTCAGCGGCGACCGGGGGAGTCACACGGCCGTCCTTTGCGGTCGTAATGCCGTGCAACTAAGTTTTCCCGATCAACAAAGTGTTTCACTGGAACAAATCGAAGCCAAGTTGCAACCCTTTGGCACCGTCACCCGCAATCGCTACCTGGTCCGCGCGACGATTGGCAATCATCAACTCACCATTTTCCCCGATGGTCGGGCAGTGATCGGGGGGACCGAAGACATCGCCGAAGCGAAGTCGCTGTATGCGCGGTATGTAGGGAATTAAGAAAAAAAGTTGGCCGATTCACGGCACTCGCTGCAGTCTTGACGTATCTTTCAGTTGGGTTTGACTGTAGCCGCTGTCGCTGGCTGCTGCGGTTATTTCCCGCCACTTGCTGCTCGGTCGCCCCATGCACGGCTCGCGTTGTGCTGGGGCCACTGGGTGCTTTGAACCAGGGGCGCCAGTGCCCACTCCCCGAACCGGGGCCGTCGCGTAACCGCTGCGCGACGGCCTTTCTTTTCTTGGCCTCTTTTCGTGACAGTGGCCGAAGATGCCTTGCGTTGCTCGCGGAACCGCGTAAAATCACGGATTCCCAAATTTCCAATCAGCCGGCAATCGCTTTCTCAGCAGTTTAGCTCTGCGAACGCGGCCGGATAACGGACAACAGGCCTTCACGAGTTTTCAGTTATGTCGATGTACAGCGGTGGCGGCGGAGATCGTGGTGGTGATCGCGGCGGCGGCGGACGTTTTGGCGGCCCCGGCGGCAAGGCCGGCATGCGCAACAACAAAAAGCGCCCCAAGGCCCGCCTCAAGATCAAGAAGCGAGACCCAATCTGGGTCGATGGCGAACGCCCGCGGCCGATGTTCGTGGATTACAAGGACATTGAGCTCCTTAAGAAGATGATCAACCGCCACGGTAAGATCGTCAGTCGGCGGAAGACCGGCTGTACGGCATTGAGCCAACACGCGGTGGCTCTCGCGATCAAGCGAGCTCGCTTCATGGCACTCTTGCCCTATGTCGGCGAGTAAATTTGAAATCTGAAATCTGAGATTTGCAATTCGAAACCCTGCTGGGGCCATGCGCCAGCGGGGTTTTTGCATGGACGGTCGGGTCCTTGCCTTTTCTTACTGCGGACGGGAGAATATCGCGCTTTCCGCAGTACACCGGATTTCGTTCTTAGCCGATTTTTCAGCGGTTCTGACACCATGGTCTTCGATAACATTTTGAAGCTTCAGAATCAGCTTACCGATAAGTACGTCGTCGTCGATGCCAATCGGCCGGAGCTGAAGCGGTTTAGCGGTCTGACCGGAACCGTCAAAACCGTGAACTTCAGCGGACGGGCGCTGGTCGAGTTCGATGGCTACAATAACATTGGCTGGTACGATATCGACCCTGCGTTCCTGAAGATCATCGATCAGCCGCTGCCCAAGGCGGAAGTGAAGTCCGAGAAGAAGCCGAAAGAAGCGGCTGCTCCCCAGGCCGAGAAACCGGCTGCCGCAGCGCCGGCGAAACCCGCAGCCAAGGGTGGCGCTTCTGCTGCGGATATTCTCGCGGCAGCCCGCGGTGGTGCGAAACCAGCCGCAGCAACCCCTGTGGCGGCAGCTCCCCCGGCCAAACCCGCCGGCAAATTGAGCGCGGCCGACATTCTCGCCGCGGCCCGTGGTGGGAAAGCTGCCGCAGCACCGGCAACGACGGAAGCGAAGGCCGCACCCGCAGCTGCACCAGCGAAGTCTGAAGCTAAGAAACTCAGCCCCGCGGACATTCTCGCCGCCGCCCGCGGCAAAGCGCCTGCGGCGGCTGCGCCCGCGGTAACTTCGCCAGCGGCGAAAACGCCCCCTGCAAAGGCACCCGCCGCCAAGGTTGAAGCGCCGGCACCAGAACCACCCGCTCCGGCCCCCGGGGGCGTCACGTCGATGGCTGGCAAGTTCAAGACGAACGAAGAAATCATTGCGTTTCTACGCAAGGGTTAGTCGCGAAGGTAGTACGAAGCTGCGCTTCGTACTGGCAAGTTGGAAACGGGTGTAACCCGCGCTCCGCGTTGGGTTAGGCGGCCTGGTGGTACAAGTTATTTTGTTCCGCGCGG
>JAYTUF010000394.1:0-7227 GCA_043744755.1 Anatilimnocola sp. | reverse complement strand
AAAGCGACCCGCCAAAGACATCATCGACGATATCTATCTCGGCGCGCTCGGCCGCTATCCCACTGCCGACGAATTGACCAAGACCCACACCTTTGTCGAAAGTCTGCCTGTCGATAAACAGCAGGCCGCGCTCGAAGACATCATGTGGGCAGTGCTCAATACGCGTGAGTTTATGTTTAATCGGTGAGAAAATAGTTCTGAGTTCTGAGACAGGAAGGCACGTTGCAAAGTTTTTCAACTCTTGTCTCAAAACTCCAAACGCCAAACTTCCCAGAGGCCTCCATGCTAACCTTCCACGGCAACTTGATTCAAAACTGCGACAGCGTCCCTCGCCGCGACTTTTTGAAGGTTGGCGCATTGACGCTGGGCGGCCTCACGCTGGCCGATCTGCTGCGGTATGAATCGCAGGCGGCCGAAAACGCTAAGCCCTCGCGCAAGAAGGCAGTGATCTTGATCTATCTGGCCGGTGGGCCCAGTCATATAGACATGTATGACCTCAAGCCAGATGCTCCCGCCGAGTTCCGCGGTGAGTTTCGGCCGATCAAGACGAACGTCGCCGGCATCGATATCGGCGAGCATTTGCCGCTGCAGGCGAATGTGATGGATAAGATGTCCATCGTCCGCTCTGCCTATCACACCAACGCGGGGCACGGCATGGGGAGCCAATGGATGCTCACCGGCTGGCAGCCGACAATTGAAGTGAACGACAACATTTTCCCCGCCACGGGCAGCATTGTCGCGAAGATGAAAGGGCCGAACGAACCGGGCTTGCCCGCGTATGTCACGCTCCCCAATCGCACGCCGTTCAGCCGGGCGGCCTATCTGGGCGCTGAGTGCAATCCGTTCACGCCGGATTCCGACCCCAATCAAGACAGCTTTCAAGTCCGCAACTTGAAACTCCCCGGCCGTGTATCACCTGAGCGACTCGACCGCCGCCGCAACTTGCTGGGCCAGCTCGATCAGGTCCGCCGCGATCTCGATACCAAGGGGGACATCACCGGCATCGACAAGTTCTATCGCGATGCCATGGAAATGGTCACCAGCGATAAAGCCCAGCAGGCCTTCAATCTCAAGGATGAAGACCCCAAGCTTCGCGACAAGTATGGCCGGCACGATCTGGGCCAATCCTGCCTGCTCGCGCGGCGGCTGGTGGAAGCCGGCGTCACGTTCGTCACGGTGCAAACCGGCGGCGGTTGGGATACTCACGGCGACAATTTCAATCAACTGAAGAACAACCTACTGCCGAAATACGACAGGGCACTCACCGCGCTCGTGCAAGACATTCACGAGCGAGGCTTGGACAAGGATGTGCTCGTCATCAGCTACGGCGAGTTCGGCCGCACGCCGCGAATCAACCCCGGCGCCGGCCGCGATCACTGGCCAGGCGCGATGAGCGTGGTCTTCTCCGGCGGCGGTTTGCAAATGGGGCAAGTCATCGGCGCGACGAGCGACAAAGCCGAATACCCAACGGAAAAACCGTACACTCCCGGCAGCGTCCTGGCCACGATGTATCACGCCCTGGGCATCGACCACAAGCACGTCTTCTTCGATCAGGCCCGCCGCCCCATGCCGATTCTCGCCGAAGGCAAGCCGATTGCGGAGTTGGTGTAAATAAGGCGCTAAGCTGTGAAATCCGGCATCGATCCAAAGGTTGACTATGCTTTCAAAAAACTGCTGGGGTCCGCGGATTCGGCAGACCTGCTGATTTCGTTTTTAAATGCCGTTTTGAACCCTCCGGCAGACCGGTTGATTCGCCACGTTGAAATCCTGAATCCATTTCAGCCTCGCGAAACTGAACTCGATAAGCTCTCCATCCTGGATGTGAAAGCGCGGGATGAACAAGGCCGGTTGTTTAATATCGAAATGCAGTTGGTGACCTCACGATTGCTGGCTCAGCGCATTCTCTTCTATTGGGCTCGGTTGTTCGCGGAGCCTCTGGCAGCCGGTGAAGATTACAATAAGCTTCGTCCTGCGATTTCCGTTTGCGTCTGTGATTTCGTACTGTTTCCACAGACTCTGCGGCATCATTTAACGTTTCGACTTTTAGAAGCGACTGAGGGTTTCCCCTTTTCTGACAACCTTGAACTCCATACGTTAGAATTGAAGAAGTTCCTGACTGGGGAGCATCACCTGGTCAATGATTTGGATCGCTGGCTGTACTTCCTCAGAAACGCGGCTAACTTGGATTTGCAGCAGTTGCCCGCACCGCTGGACCAACAAGTGTTTAGACGGGCGATTGGAGTTTTAAACATGATTCATGAAAACCGATACGAACACGAGTTGTACGAAGCGAGGCTGAAAAAACAGTGGGACGATAATTCTCGCATCAAGGAATTTGAATTGGGACTGGCTGAAGCTCTCGAAGCGGGAAGAGCCAAGGGGTTGGCTGAAGGGCTGGCTGAAGGGCTGGCTGAAGGCAGGGCTGAAGGGGAACTGCGCGGCGAGTTAAAGGGACAAATTAAGTTGTTGGAGCAACTCTTGGGTGCGCCCGCAACGACGACCTCGGCGCTTGATGCGTTTACGATGGCGGAACTTCAACAGCGAGCAACGGAACTGCAAGGCAATTGGACGTCGCGGACGAAAGCGATCTGATTTGACTATGCAAAACTTGCTACGTGCGTTTGGTCCTTGTTTGGCGGCAGTAGCCCTGATTAACGTGGCGCGCGCCGAACTCCCATCCCCGCGCTTCGACCGCCTCAGCCCGCTCGGTGCAGCGTCGGGGAGCAGCGTGGAAGTGCAGGTGCAGGGGAGCGACATCGACGACCTGCAATCGCTGGTCTTCGATCATCCGGGCATCACGGCAAAGCCGCTGGAAGGGAAGGATCTGAACAAAGAACGCAAGTTCACGGTTGCCGTTGCTGCCGATGTGCCGGAGGGAACGTACGATGCCCGCCTCCTCAGCAAATGGGGCGTGAGCAGTCCGCGGCTGTTTGCGGTTTCCCACGGACTGGCCGATCAGGCAGAGAAGGAGCCGAATAATGACCCGGCGACGGCGCAACTTCTGTCGCTGAACTCGGCGCTCAATGGGCAAAGCGACGGGAACGACCGGGATGTGTTTTGTCTCGCGCTCAAGAGCGGCGAGCGAGTCATCATCGATTGTCAGTCGTCGCGGCTCGATGTGCAACTCGATGCGGTGCTGCAACTGCTGGCCGCGGATGGCAAGCAGCTCGCCAGTAGCGGCGACTATTTTGGCCGCGATCCGTTTATCGCTTTTCAAGCGCCGGCGGATGGTGATTACCTGGTGGTCGTGCATGACCTGTCCTATCGCGGTGGTTTGCCTTATCGGCTGATCGTCAGCAATCGGCCACATGTGGAGAATGTCTTTCCGCGGGCGGTTCACGTTGGACAAGCTTCGGAAGTGACTGCTTGGGGACGGAATTTGAATGGACAGATTGAAGCGAAGCTGATCATCACGCCGCCAGCGGACGTGGCGAAATATAGATATCTGTTTTTGGAACATCCCACGGCGCACTCGGTCGCGCCCACGGCGGCAACTGCCACGTTGAATGGGTTTCAGATCAGACCCGCTGTTGGTGGACCTTCTTTGACCGCAACTTCGATGCTGCTGGTCGATACTCCCGTTTCGCTCGAGAAGGAACCGAACGATACGCTCGAAGGGCCGCAGGCGATCACGATTCCCGCGGTTGTTAGCGGGCGGTTCGACCAGCAGCGGGATGCGGATTGGTATGAGTTCAGCGTGGAGGAGAATGCGCAGTACGCGCTCGAAGTCTACTGCGAGCGGATTGCGGGCCAGGCCGATCCGTATGTGGTGTTCGTCGATGAGAAGGGAAATCGCTTTCAAGAGTTCGACGATTTCGGCATTCGCACCAACGCCTTCGATGGCCACATCCGCGATTGCTCGGGAATGGTGAATCTCACCGCCAAACAGAAGTACCGCGTCCTCGTGCAGGATCGATACCGCCGCGGCGGACCGCGGTATCAATATGTCTTGTCCCTCCGCAAGCCGCAGCCTGATTTTTTTGTCGCGGCCATTCATCACCAGAATCCCGGCCCAGGCGGCACAACACTGCGGGCGGGTTCGGCCATCTATCTCGATTTGATCATTCACCAAACCGAAGGCTACAAGGGACCGATCACGATCACCGCGGAGAACCTGCCGCCGGGAGTCCACAGCCAGGCGACGACCATCTACGGTAACCACAGCGCGGTCGTTCTCTACGCCGATGAGAACGCCGCGAACTTCGATGGGCCGATCAAGCTGATTGCCACCGGCAAGCGCGGCGAGGAAATCATCACCCGCGATGTACGGCCTTACGCGCGAGTCTGGCAGGACAACCCTGCGTCGAGCCGTCCCACGCGCGAGATATTTCTCTCCGTCCGCGAAACCGCGCCGTTCGGCCTGCAATTTGAAAACGACAAGCTATTGATCGAAGCGGGCAAGAAAGTCGCTGCGAAGCTTCTGCTCAAGCGCCACTGGCCTGACTTCACCGGCTCGCTCAGCCTGCAGACCTCCGCCTTTCCCGGCCAGGTGAAAGCCAACCTGCCACAAGTCGCCGCCGGCGCGAATGACGCGGACGTCACCTTCGAAGTGCCAGCCAACACCGCGCCGGGCGACTACACGCTTACGATCCTCGGCCAGGCGCAAGTGCCGTTCACCAAAGACTCCATGAAGCCGAAGGCGAACACGCTTGTTACCCTCGCCTGCCGGCCGATCACGATCACGGTGACTGCACCGGTCAAATAAAACAATCTCTCGCTCCGACGTCCATTTCGCCACGCCCGCTGGCGGCGTGTTCTGCCGATAGCCTACAGCTTCTTAATCTTGATATTCCGCAGCGCCAGCGGCAGGCCGTGATCTTGAAATCCAATGGCGCCGGTCTTGGGCCGCGTTTTCAGCTTGTCATTTTGCAGATCAACGACGTTCACCGTTTCGCCGTTCAGCACCACGGTCAGCTTGTCCCCCTTCGACGTGATGACGAAGCGGTTCCATTCGCCGGCGGGTTTCGCGGCGCTCTTGGTGGGCGGGATACTGGGGATGATGCCGCCGCTGTCGTGGTCGGTCAGTTTGGCGTCCGCGGGCTTGCCGTGTGAATCGTAGATTTGCACTTCGATGCCGGTCGCGACCGGGCTCTTCACATCGCCGACATGAAAATAGAATCCGCTGTTTCCCTTCTTCTCGACCTTGTATTCAAAGTCGATCTCAAAATCCTGATAGTCCCCCTTGAGCCACAGATAGGCATCGTAGCGCTGCCAGCCGCTCTCGCCGTCGCGCGGCTTGAGAGTGACAATGTTGTCGGCATCCAAAATCCAGTTGCCGGCCGTGGTCCAATTTTTGGAGAGGTCCTTCCCCGCCAGCAGATTATCGTCGGCCATGACAACCGGAGCCGAAATGAATTGGCCTACTGCAATCAGGCCCAGTGAGACTAGACCCAGTGCAACACGTGAGGCAGATTTCATGATGGTGTGTGCTTTCTACAGAGAGGATGAAAATCAGTTTCCGATTTAGGGGTCGCACAGCGCATATTCTCCTGATCGCGTCTGGAGACGCGAAAGCTGTTAGGCGTTTTGCCTCCTCATCCCAGCATTTTCGTCACTACATTCCCGGCCACATCCGTCAGCCGGAAATCCCGGCCTTGATAGCGATAAATCAGCCGTTTGTGATCGAGGCCAAGCAAGTGCAAGATCGTGGCGTGCAGGTCGTGAATGTGAACCTGATCTGCGACGCCGTAGTAGCCGATTTCGTCGGTCAGGCCTAGCGACAGGCCCGGTTTGAGGCCGCCGCCGGCGAGCCACATGGTGAAGGACTCGACGTGATGATCGCGGCCGAGCATCTCGCGTGGTTCACCTTGCGGCGTGCGGCCGAATTCGCCGCCCCAGATGACGAGCGTCTGATCGAGCAGGCCGCGGCGTTTGAGATCGCGGACGAGGGCGGCGGCCCCTTGATCCGTTTCGAGGCAGATCTTGTCGAGCGATTCGCCGAGTTCCGTTCCCTTGTTGCCGTGGTGATCCCAATCGGTGTGATAGAGCTGTACGAACCGTGTGCCGCGTTCGACCAGCCGCCGCGCGAGCAGGCAGTTCATCGCGAACGAAGGCTGGCCCGCTTTCGCGCCATACAGGTCGAGCGTTTCCGTTGACTCACCGCTGAGGTCCATCAGTTCCGGCGCACTGGCCTGCATGCTGAAGGCCATTTCATACGCGGCGATGCGAGTGGCGATCTCGCCATCGCCGGTCTCTTGCAGGCGAAGTGAATTCAGATCGTTCACCGCGCGGATGAACCGCCGCTGATCGTCGCGCTCAATGCCATCTGGATTGCCCAGATTCAGAATCGGCGCTCCCGTGCTGCGGAAAGGAACACCTTGATACGACGTTGGCAAGAATCCGCTGCCCCAGTTCGGCGCCCCGCCGCGGGGGCCACGCGGCCCCGATTGCAGCACGACAAAGCCGGGCAGGTTCTGCGATTCGCTGCCGATGCCATACGTCACCCAGGCGCCGATGCTCGGCCGGCCGAACAGCGGTGAGCCGGTGTTCATAAAGAACTTCGCCGGGCCGTGATTGAACACGTCGGTCTTCACCGCCCGCAGCGTGCAGATGTCGTCGGCAATCGACGCCAGGTGCGGCAAGCATTCGCTGATGATCTGGCCGCTGTGGCCCCGCGGCTGAAACTTTCGCGGCGTGCCCAGCAGCTTGGCGTCAGCCTTGATGAACGCAAACCGCTTGTTGGCGACAAACGAATCGGGAATCACCTGCCCGCTTAATTCCTGCAGCTTGGGCTTGGGATCGAACAATTCGAGCTGACTCGGCCCGCCAGCCATGAACAGAAAGATGACGTTCTTGATCCGCGGCGGAAAATGCGTCGCCTGCGGCGCGAGTGGATCGGTCTGCCGCGAACGCGTGGCCTGTGGCGCGTCTGCCGGGAAGCCATCTTTCGCCAGCAACGAAGCGAGCGCCATCGCGCCCAGACCAAGCCGGCAATCGTGGAAGAAGTAACGCCGGGTAAGCTGATGAAAGGGCATTGCTTGTAATTTGCGATTGGTGGGGACTGACAACATTGTTAGCAAGCTGCGCGACTGCTCAGCGGACCAGGTTTTATGATACCAGGGCAGCGCACATGATTCCGAGTGGTGCGCATCAGATGCATCCCTTTCCCACTTCTCCCTCTTTGCTTGCCTTGCCTCCGCGAGAAAAAGTTTTTGCGAAATTGCGCAAAGATCGCGAGTTGATGCTCACCCAGCGTTCGGCACGGTAAACCTCCAGCGAAGGCGTCTG
>JAYTUF010000393.1:0-7230 GCA_043744755.1 Anatilimnocola sp. | reverse complement strand
TTCCGCATCCGCGCGGAACAAAATAACTTGTACCACCAGGCCGCCTAACCCAACGCGGAGCGCGGGTTACACCCGTTTCCAACTTGCCAAGTGTCACGCGCAGCCTGGAAGCCGGCGTGACGTCTGAAGCACGTGTGACGTAAGTCCTCTCAACGATTACTGACTTACCCGCCAAATGTTGAGTCCATCACTTATTCTTCAACACCAACCCCCAGTAATACCCGAGCCCGGCGCGCGTTCGTGTTGAATAATTCAGCGACTTTCTCAACACCCCCCGCCATTAGAAGGGGCACGAATTACGACGATTGCCGGCGACCCTGACCCACGCACTCGCTCGCCCCGTCGCCAACCGACGATAACACTTTTTCAGCTAAGATCGCCTCCTCGGGCGAGCATCACAAGTCTCTACATATCAATTACTTACAAAACACTTATCGATGAACTACCGACAACAACCAGCAGAAGTTGATAATAGTTATTCTGGGTGATGTCAGTCCAGCCAAGCGACCGCCATCACCGACCCGGCAGATAACCTTGCCGCCACCCGCCCCTCCGCGCGATAACAGCCACCGCGCGGCAGTTGCCAACCACGTTCTCCATCCGCCTGCGTAAATTGTCAAAGAACAAATCTCGCCCCTCTATTAGATGCGCGGACCTGGACACGTCTGGTCAAGGGCAGGAAAGAATTTTTGGCGGTTCACGCCAGCACTGCTTTGCTGCGGATGAATGACTCTGAGTTTCAGCCCCGGAAGGGGCGACCGGATGCTCAGCCCACGGCGCAAGCCGTGGGCGACGCGGCGCATGAATCCACCTAGCCCCAGTAGGGGCGCCAGACCCGAGGACGTCATTTCGCCACTCGAATTCCGACGCCCCTGCCGGGGCTTTTGTGTTTGATTGGGTCGCCGTCCCACGGCTCACGCCGTGGGCTGGGCTTCTAGCGCCGCTGCCGCGGCTGAAGGCGGGAAAATCGCGAGCCCTGTGCTAGCGTGAACGGTTACCAAGAATTTTTGGCGGGTCAATCGACGGCCTGCCTCTCTCCCAGGCTGGCTACTTGCTCCCCATCCGCGACAGTGGGACACTGCCACGTCAATTGCTGAAAAATTCTACGCACACAACCCGCCGATGGCCACCAAGAAATACGACGATCTTTCCAAGGAAGAACTGGTCCGCCTGCTCGAAAGCCGCGACCGGCGGGATGCCACGCGCTATGGCTTGGTGTGGGAGGCGAACGAGATCGAGCGTGACAAGGCGCTCAACGCGGATTTTGTCGCTCTCGATCTCGACCCTGAACTCTCCTGCCCGCGGAATGCCGACGGCTGGAAGAACCTCATCATCGAAGGGGACAACTTCGATGCGCTCCGCTATCTACGCATGACGTTCGCCGGCCGGGTCAAATGCATCTACATCGACCCACCCTACAACACCGGCAACAAAGACTTCGTCTACAACGACCACTACGTCGACAAAGAAGACCTCTGGCGACACTCCACTTGGTGCGAGTTTATGTTCCAGCGCTTGACGCTGGCGAAGGATTTGCTGCGGCAGGACGGGGTGATATTCGTTTCGATTGATGACAACGAGTTGCATCATCTTGGATTGCTGATGAACCGAGTATTCGGTGAGAACAATTTCGTCGCCAACGTGATTTGGCAGAAGGTCTTTGCCCCGAAGAACACGGCTAAGCACTTTTCCGACGACCACGAGTATGTCGTTGTGTTCTGCACCAGCGGTGACACATGGCGACCCAACCTTTTGCCCCGAAGTGCTGAGGCCGAAGCGCGATACAAGAACCCTGACGACGATCCAAGAGGTGCTTGGGTCTCCGGCGACTTACAAGCACGCAACTTTTACTCGGCGGGCACCTACCCTATTACTTGTCCGTCTGGTCGCGTGATTGCCGGGCCGGGGAAGGGATCCTACTGGCGATTCGCCGAGCCTAAATTCAAGGAACTAGACAAAGACAAACGCATTTGGTGGGGACCGAAGGGTGACGGAATGCCCCGGTTGAAACGGTTCCTCGCGGACGTAATGGTCGGGCGCGTCCCGCAGACGCTTTGGACGCATGCCGAAGTCGGCCACACTCAGGACGCGAAGAAGGAATTGCTCAGCGTGATGGACTACTCTGAGTCCGACGCGGTCTTTTCTACGCCCAAGCCAGTTGCTCTCATCGAGCGAGCGATTCGCCTCTCCACGGGGCCCAACGATCTCATCCTCGATTTCTTCGCCGGCAGCGGCACCACTGCCCATGCGGTTCACAAGCTTAATAAAGAAGATGGCGGCAATCGGCGGGTAATTCTGGTGTCCAGCACGGAAGCCACCATCGACGAACCGGACAAGAATCTTTGCCGCGATGTCTGCGCCACGCGGGTGCGGCGGGTGATCGAAGGGTACGGCGCTGCGCCAGAGAGAGAGAGAGAGAGAGAGAGAGAGAGAGAGGCAAAAAGTGTGCCAGGCCTCGGCGGCGACTTCGCGTATCTCCGCTGCCGGCGGATTGAAGCGGGCCGGCTCATGGAGATCGACCACGCCCAGGTCTGGACGGCCTTGCAACTCATTCACTGCGAAACGCTGCGGGAATATGCCGAGGAGCCGATTCTCCACTCGGGCGATGCAGAGCAACTGCTGATTTACGTCCCACGGTTTCAAAAGAACCACGCAGCAGCATTGCGGAAGGCGGTCAAGGAATCGACGGCGGTCATCGTCTACACCTGGCAACCGGAAGTCGTCCGCCAAACACTGCGCAATCAACTGCATGTGCAAATCGAACCCGTTCCCGAGAGCCTCGCGCGCAAATTTGGGATGAGGGTTTAACCATGCGTCACCTCCCACTCGTCCCGCAGGGACGCCTTCAGGTAGCCCGTCGCGTCAGCCAGGGAGTGCCGCAACACGACCAACCATTTTGCTCCGTGCGACAGCACGAACAGGCGGCGTGGAAGGCGGTGACAGTGCAGGAGTTTTGTGGCGGCGAATTTTCATGTTGTCGCATGGTTGGTGGAGCGGGGGTCAACTCGCGGGACTCCCTGGCTGACGCGACGGGCTTCCTGGGGAGGGATTGAGCATGGCCATCAAGACGCTGAGAACATTTCAAAAGACGGCCATCGACGGCGCGGTGGAGGTCTTCACCTATGCCAAGGAAATGCTCGATGCGGCGAAGGACGATGCGGATGGCCGGGCCAATGCGATTTACGACAATGGATATCTGTTGATTGAAGCCCCGACCGGCTCGGGCAAGACGCTGATGGCGGGGCACATTGCCGAGAAGATGGCCAGCGTCGATCAGATCGTCTGGTTCTGGTTCGCCCCGTTCAAGGGAGTCGTCGATCAGACGGCCTCGGTCCTCCGCGAGCAATTCACGGGACTCCGGTTGCGGACGCTCGCCGAAGACCGCCTGCCGAGCGGCACGCGGGCCGGCGATGTGTTCGTGACCACCTGGCAAATGGTGGCCACGCGCGTGACCGACCGCCGCAACGTGCGGAAGTCAGGCGAACAAAATCCGAGCGTCGATGAGCTGATCGAATCGCTGCGCGAGCAGGGAATGAGGATTGGCGTCGTCGTCGATGAAGCCCACCATACCTTCAAAGTCAAATCGCAGGCGGCCGCCTTCTTTCGCGGCGTGCTCAAACCCGAATACACGATTCTGGTGACGGCTACGCCCGATGACGACGAGCTCGAAGAACTGCGCGAGCAAATGCAGGTCAAGCGGATTCACCGCATCGGCGTGAGCCGGACCGACGCCGTCGTGGCAGGTTTAATCAAGGACGGCGTCAAGTGCGTCACTTGGACCGCCGACGAAAACAGCCAACGCATCGTTGATTTTGAAGCCACGGCCTTGCGCGAAGGGGCGACGCTTCATAAGGCGATCAAAGCCCAATTGCAGGCCGCGGGGATTAATCTTGTGCCGCTGATGCTAGTGCAAGTGGCCTCGAACGAGCGGAGTGTGGAGCGCGCGAAAGAGAAGTTGCTGGGGCTGGGTTTCACGGACAGCCAGATCGCCATTCACACGGCGGCCGAACCGGACGCCGGCTTGCTCGGACTGGCCAATGATGAATCGCGAGAGGTGTTGATTTTCAAAATGGCGGTAGCCTTGGGCTTCGATGCGCCGCGAGCCTGGACGTTGGTTTCCATGCGGGCTGCCCACGATGAGGACTTCGGCGTGCAACTGGTGGGGCGAATCTTGCGCGTCCACCGGCGGTTGCAAGGGCGCAAGGTGCCGGAGACGTTGCGGTATGGCTATGTGCTGCTCGCGGACGCCGAATCCCAAACGGGCATCGATGCGGCGGGGCAGCGGATCAATCAACTGCGCACCGAGTATGCGAAGTTGAGCCCGACGACAGTCGTCGTTCGCGTCGGTGATCAAGACACGGTGCAATACGTCGGCCCGAGCGGACAAATGAGCCTGCTCCCGGTTCCGGCTCCCGGAGCGATTTGGACGCCGCCGCCCGAACGACCGGTTCGCGAGGGAGAATCGCAATCGCGCCCCGCCGACGAGGATTTGTTTGCATTCAGCGAACGTCAGGCCGCGGCGCGCGGCGAACCACTGGCGATGCCGATTGCGTTCGCGCTGCCGTCGCCCAGCATGGGCGCCTATCGTTACCCGCTGCGGGCGGGCGTGCCGCGGCGGTTCAAAACGCATGAACTGCCCGAGGATTTGGATGTCACTGAAGAGGAATGTGCCGCGAAGTTTGTCGTGTCCGCCGACGATCTCTTGCAGGCGCTAATCGTCAAAGACAAAGTGCAGATGCAAAAACGGACGCTGGAGATTTTTACGAAGCAAGTGCAACTGGAACTCGCCTTTACGCCTCCATCGCCCGCGCAGCTGAAGATTTTGGCGCAGCGCGAGCTGTTTCGGTCGGAAGTGTTCCATCCGAAAGATTTGCGGGTGGCACTGCTCCGCCGGTTGCAGGTGAACCTGCAGGAGCGCGGTTTCGCCGACGCGAACGATCCGCAGCGGTTGGCCGAATTCCTGGATGTGTTGCTGGCGACTCGTCCCGAATTGCTGCGTGAAGCGCAAAAGGAAGCGCTGGCCAAGGGGGCCGGCATCGAAGACGCGGCACCCTTGCCGGAGGAACTGCAATCGGAAGAACCGCTGCCGACATCGCGGTTCAATGTCTACGGGGCGATGCCTGAGAAGATGAATTCCTGGGAACAGGATTTCACTAAGTATCTGGATTCGGATACAAGCGACACCGTCCTCTGGTGGCATCGCAATGAAGTCCACAAGCCGTGGTCGATCAAAGTGCTGCTGCCAAGCGGCGCCGGCTTTTTCCCGGACTTTATCATCGGCATCAATCACCGGCGCAAAGACGATCATGGATTGCTGGCCGATACGAAGTATGCCTATGACCGCAACGTCGAACGGCCGAAAATCGATGCCGAACACCCAGCGTATGGGAGAGCATTGATTTTGGCGAGAAGAAACGAAGACCATCGGTGGTCAATCGCCCGGATTAACAAGCAGAATCAAATGGCGGAGCTCGGGGAGCCGTTTCGGTTTTCGGATGCGCCCCATTATTGACTTCAACACGTCAGCTTGTACTGAATAACGCCGGAGCATTATTGCTGCTTCAGTCCCTCATTTCCAGCTTTCCTCTCCTCGTAACGACGCGGGCAGGGACGATCAACGCAGGTTTATTCTAAGCCCTTTTTGCGTTTCAACTGTCCTTCTTCCAGATCGGTCACTTCGTACTTTTTGCTGTCGGGGAGTTTTTTCTTAGAGAGGCCGGCGGCTTCCAAGAGGGAGCGGCCCATGATGTTGGCGTAGTCGGCTTCGTCGCTGGGCGGGGCGCCCTTAGCGCCGAGGTCGACGGGGCTGTAGCAGAGTTTGTACTTGTGCTTGGCGACGGTCAACTCGTCGTTGGGATCAATCCGGCGGCGCATGACGCGGGTGCCGTTGATCTTCACGCCGTTGCTGCTGTTGAGATCTTGCACATACCAGTAGCCATTTTCGAGATACAACTGGCAGTGCTGGCCGGAGACGTTGCCGAACCGGAGGATGATATCGCAGTTCTCTCGGCGACCGATGACGAGACTGGCCTTGAGGAGCGGAATGGGATCGCCACCGCCCAGGGGAACAAGCTCGCCGTACATTTCTCTAGCCCCTCTACTCTGTCAACTCGGCTCTGCTAACTTGGTGGTGAACCGTTTGTTTGACGGATTCACGCCAGGATTCACTTTAGTGCAGGCCCCTAATGACGTCAATCAAACAGTCGCCGACCATCTCCGGCGAGAGCTTCGATTGGCGAGGGGCGGGGCTGCGATATTTCAGCTACAACCGCTTTTTGCGGCATCGGTTTGGCTGCCGGGTGCAGAAGGTGAGCGTGGATGCGGGCTTTACCTGCCCCAACGTGGATGGCAGTGTAACCACCGGCGGCTGCACATTTTGCGATAATCGCAGCTTCAGCCCCAGCCGGCGGATCAAGCGGCTAGATATTCTCGACCAGGTGAGCGACGGCATTCGCCGGCTGAAGATTCGTTACGCTTGCGACACCTTCATCGCTTATTTTCAGCCCGCGACCAATACCTACGGCAACGTGGAGCGACTGCGCTTCGTGTATGAACGGGCACTCGAACATCCGCAGGTGGTGGGTCTGGCGATTGGGACCCGGCCCGATTGCGTACCTAACGACGTGCTTGATCTGCTCGAAGAAATTGCTGCGCGAACCTATCTGGCCGTGGAATATGGCGTGCAGACGATTCACGAGCGATCGCTGGAGTGGATGAATCGCGGGCATGGGTATGATGTTTTTCCCGAGGCAATGCAGCGGAGCCGTGGCCGGGGGTTTGAGATTTGTGCGCATATCATGCTCGGCCTGCCCGGTGAAACGCAGGCAGACATGCTGGCCACGGCGCGCGAGATTGCAATTCAGAATCCGGATTCGATCAAGATCCACAACTTATATGCGGTGAAGAACACGCCGCTGGCCGAGCAAGTCGCGCGGGGCGAAGTGCAGTTGCTGGAGCGAGCCCCGTATGTGCGGACGCTGGTTGATTTTCTGGAGCTGCTGCCGCCGACGATGATTGTCGAGCGCGTCAGTGGCGATGCACCGCCCGATTATCTGGTGGGGCCGAGCTGGTGCCTGGATAAGCCGGGGCTGCTCAATGCGCTGGCGCAGGAGTTTGCGGAGCGCGATACGTGGCAAGGGAAGTTGTACCTCGCGTGAGGCAGGGGTCGGGAGTCTTTGGCGGATGAGATCTTTCTAATTTGGAAGATTTCATTTCGCCAAAGACTCCCGA
>JAYTUF010000392.1:0-7241 GCA_043744755.1 Anatilimnocola sp. | reverse complement strand
CCGCGGGCCACGACAGGCGGATGTTCCCGCCCTGCCAGGCTTCGCCCAAGAGTTGCGTGTGGCCATGACCGCCCTTCTTACGACTGGGACGCGAGGGAATAAACTGCGGATAAAGTTGAATCGCTGGCAAGCGCTCATAGAGATAGCTATCATCCCCGGCGAGCAACACGACCGCTTGCGCTGCCACGACGATCTTCATTTCGTCCGTCAGCACTAGCCCATCGCTGCCCGCCCAAATGCGTTCGGTAGCCATTAGCCGCGCTTTACCGATCAGGCTCGCGCGCAGCTCCGTTGGCAGGAACGAATACAAGGGAACAAGTTCGCCGAGTGTTTCTAACCACAGCGAAGGTACGGGGCTGCTTAGCAGCTTCTTACGCCGCGCGTTGCGGCCCCAAGGCCAGGAGAAATTCATGGATGCTCGTTTGCGAGGAAGGTTGTGCGAGTCAGGGAAGGACTCGCCCAGGTAGCTCGGTCATCCCACGACTGAGATTACACGCCTCTCGCGAAACGTAAACCGGTCACGAATTGTGACCGGTTCGCTACGCGAACGAAATCCATCCAAACCCTCGCAACCCAACTCCACCCAGGCCTAAGTCGTGCTAGCGGGAGGCGGCCGCAGCTGAAACCTAGGTACAGCGATAAGCCAAGGCACCGCCGCTGACAGTTAATCCGATCCCACCAATCAGCACGAGACCGAGCGCCATCAAACCCATGATGTATCCGCCGGGACCATCGCCGGTTTCCAGCACCCCAAAACTGGCATCTTCCGGTTTGTAGTACACGGGATGCGTCGAACCGGGCGGATACTTATTGACCGCAATCTGCGGAGTCAGGTTATTTCCAGCCACGGAAGGATAGACGGCAATACGATCAGACGTGTGGGGGACACCGTTCACCTGGTAAGCGAACTGGATTTGGGCGCGATATTTTTGGCGGCCCCGTTTGGCAAAGCCATCCTCGATCACCGCAGACGTGGTGATGGTCCCCGAAACATTGGGCCATTTCGTGCTATCGCCATGGTCGACGGTGAGATACATGAGCGCGTACGTCAGCCCACCTCCACCCAACATCGCGAGAATGGAGAGGATGACGCCCGCCACCACTTCAGACATGGCGCGACCAGCCATTAAATCAAAGCCCAACTTTCGTCGGCCGCCGCCGAAGCTGGCTCCCTTGGATGGAAGTGCGGCGCCGAGCGATTTCGAACCGGGCATGGATGTCGCGGGCCCGAGTGAACCGCCAGCTGGGGGCAGGTCATCCCAGAGCGAATTGCCAAACGGGTCGGGTTGTAAGATGGGCGCTGCTACAGGCTGCGGTCGCGGGGCCGCAGGGCTCGCGCCAATGGTGAGCGGTTGTTTGCACTGCGGACAGGCGACGGTCTTGCCCGCCAGTTCTGGCTTGGCGGCGAACCTGGCTCCACATTGGCAAGCGACGACAATTGGCTGCGCTGAGGCGGCCGGTTTTGCGGCGGGTTTATTAGCGGGTTGAATTGTCAAAATGTTTCCGCAACCGGTGCATTTGGCTTGCTTGCCAAGATACCGCTCATCAGCGCTGAATCGTTGGCCGCAAACGCAGACCACTTCAACTGGCATTTTCGACCCCTGTCAAGAAGCGATTGATTAGTATGCGACACTTTACTCTGTGCAGAATTCATCGGCAACTCAAGGGAAGCATGCTGCGATCCTCGCAACCTTGCCCCACTTGACTCTGCCCCACAGAACCGGATATTCGGGGGCTGGATTGAGCCAATACCTCCTTGGGAGCCAACTATGCGTCGGGCCAAAATCACGATTGTCGGGGCGGGAAATGTGGGAGCCACGTGCGCTCACTGGTGTGCCGCGGCTGAACTGGGGGACATTGTTCTGCTTGATATCCCCTTGGCGGGAGACATGCCGAAGGGCAAGGCCCTGGACCTGATGCAGTCGTCCCCGATTATGGGCTTTGATTCCAAAATTGTGGGCACTTCTGATTATGCTGACTCTGCCAACAGCGACGTGGTGGTCATCACCGCCGGCATCCCGCGCAAGCCAGGGATGAGCCGCGACGATCTGCTAGCAACCAATGCGAGGATTGTCGGCGATGTCGCCGAGCAGGTGAAGAACACCAGCCCCGGCGCGATCGTGATCGTGGTCAGCAACCCGCTGGATGCGATGGTGCAACGGGCCTTGCAAGTCACCGGTTTTCCGCCCGCGCGCGTGCTGGGCCAGGCCGGAGTGCTGGACACAGCCCGCTATCGCACATTCCTGGCGATGGAGTTGGGCGTGAGCGTGGAAGATGTCTCCGCACTGCTCATGGGTGGCCACGGCGACACAATGGTGCCGATGCCGAGCTGCACTAGCGTCGGCGGCATTCCGATTCGCCGGCTGCTCTCAGAAGATAAGTTGCAAGCGATTGTCCAACGGGCCCGCGACGGCGGGGCGGAGATCGTCGCGCTGCTCAAAACCGGCAGCGCCTATTACGCACCGGCCGCGGCCACGGCGCAGATGGTTGAAGCCATCGTCCGCGATAAGAAACGGATTCTGCCCGTCGCTGCCTACTGCGACAAGGAGTATGGCGTCGGCGGTTACTACGTCGGCGTGCCGGCCATTCTCGGCGCGAAGGGCGTTGAAAAGATCATCGAGTTGCAACTCGAACCGGAAGAAAAGAAGGGCTTCGATCATAGCGTCGCCGCAGTCAAATCCTTGGTGGCCACGATGAACGAGTTGCTCGCCAAGGCTTAATTGCTACTCTGACCAATCGCCTGACGTTTCTAATGGCGCATGACAACGGGGCGGGCTGCCTGCGTTGCGAATGCCACATTGCGCTGCCACAATCAGTGGCGACACAAATCGCCCTCCCGGAGTTTTCGCCGATGACTCTGTCTGCACATGCTTCTCGTCGTCAATTCTTGCAAAACTCCGCGGCTGCCTCCTCGGCCGCACTACTTGCGCTTGCATCCAATACCGAATCAGCCCGGGGCTATGCCGCCAACGATGTATTGCAGGTCGGCTGCATCGGCACTGGCGGACGCTGCCGCAAGTTGATGGAATCGTTGCGCACGATTCCGGGCGTGAAGATCACGGCCGTCTGCGATGTGTGGGATGTGCATCTTGAGGCGGGCAAGAAGCTGGCGGATCCAGCCGCCTTCGCGACGAAGGATCATCACGCGCTGCTGGCCCGCAAGGACGTCGATGCGGTGCTGATTGGTTCGCCCGATCATCAGCATGTGCCGCTGACGATTGACTCGTGCGCGGCGGGGAAAGATGTGTATGTCGAAAAGCCGCTGACGCATGATCTGGCCGAAGGGGCGAGCGTGATCGCGGCCCAAAACGATCACAAGCGGATCGTGCAAGTCGGCATGCAGCAGCGAAGCATGCCGCACATCGCCAAGGCGCGGGAGATCATTCAGGCGGGCACGATCGGCAAGGTGATTAAGGTGCATCTCAGTTGGAATAGAAATACCTCGCGGGCGACGACCAACAAGCTGGGCATCGATCCGAACAGCGTCGATTGGAAGCGGTTTTTGGGAAGCGCTCCGCAGCAGGCCTTCAATGAATATCGCTTCCGCAATTGGCGCTGGTTCTGGGATTTCGGCGGCGGCATCTTCACCGACCTGATGGTCCACTGGATCGACGTTGCCCACTGGATTTTGAATCTCGATCATCCGCTTTCGGCCGCCAGCATCGGCGACTTTCATCACGCGGGTGGCATTTGGGAAACGCCCGATACGGTACAAACATTGCTCCGCTACGCCGATCCAGAGGCCGAAGCCGGCAGTCATCCCGCCGCGATTCAGGCCTATTTTGAAGGTACCTTCAGCAACGCTCGCAATGCCGCGATGATCGAATTTCAGGGAACCGAAGCCAGCATCTATATTGACCGCGGCCGATATGAATTGATCCCCGAACGCAAGAGCAAGCTCCAGCCCAGCGAGCTGATCCTCGGCGAAGGCGCTCGCGGCTCCGACTTCTTCCCCGCGCCCGACGGCGAGCTGCTGCACCTGACTAACTGGGTCGAATGCGTCCGCTCGCGCAAGAAGCCCACCGCTCCCGCAGAAGCGGGTGTCTTATCAGCGGCTGCTGCGCAACTGGCGAACCAAGCGCTCCGCAGCGGGCAAGTGGCGCATTGGGCGGGGGAAAAATAGTGACTACAGCAACCTTCGCTGCTCCGCCTGCAGGCGATCCACAAGGAACTGGATCGCGCGCGGTGCCATCCGGTTGTAATACTCAAAGCCATGTCCGCCGCCGGTCGTTTCTAAATCGCATTCATGCGGAACGCCCAGCGAGTACAGCTTCATCCGCAGGCGGTCGGCGCTGTTCCACCAGCGGAAGTCTTCCGGGTCGCAGCAGAAGAACTGATGCCGGGGCCAATTGAGCGGGTGGATGTGTAGCAGGGCGGTATCTTGCCGGGCGGCTTCGGGGTCGCCGTACATCTGCGGAATCGTTTCGTCACCCTCGTTGTAACGCAGGTAATAGTCGATGGCCGGCGAGATCGCCGCAACGACGGGGAACATAGTCGGAAACTTGTATGAGAACCGCAGCGCCCCTTGGCCACCCATGCTGGTACCCAGCAGCGCGAGCCTGGTCGGCTGGGCCGGACCCGGCTGACTCGACTTGCCCGCGCCCGCGCCATACCGCTCTTCAATCCACGGCAGCACATTCGTCAGCACATGCTGCTGCGCCGTGATCTGCGGATCGAACTCGCGGCAGATAATGTCGGTCCACCAACTGCGCTTCGTGAACGGCGCGACCACGGTCAAACCATGCTTTTCAAACTCGTCGATGAAGGGGCGCTGATTAACGAGCCGATTCAAATGAACGCCATGCAAATAGAGGACGACAAAGCCCTTCTCATGGCGCACCGCGGGCTCGAACACATCGCACGGATGCCCCCCGATGGTCTGCTGCTGCCATTGGCCTTTGGTGATAGAGTCGCCCGCAGTCACGTTTGTTGCACTCTCCTGTAGCAGAACTCGCCAGAGTTCTGAGACCCGCGAATTACGTCCACGTTTGCTCGTACGCCCCTGAATTCTGGCGAATTCAGCTACTCGCCGGAAGAACGCACGACTTTTCGCCGCGCACCCCGCCCTCTACAATGCTCGATTCTGTCAGCGAGCCTCTGTTTGGGGAAGTGCTGACCGTGATGACGTTAGCTGGAAACCGGTAATGGCGTTGAAATTTACAATTGTTGACCTGTTCTGCGGTGCCGGCGGACTGTCGCTAGGTTGTAGCGCAGCGGGTTTACAGCCTATTTTGGCGATTGATCATTGGCAACCCGCGGTATCCACTTACCGGTTGAATATTGGGGAACACGTTAGCCGCGAAGAGATTTGTCCTGAAATCGAATTGCCAATGTCCGATATCATCGCGGGCGGTCCGCCGTGTCAAGGCTTTTCTTCCGCGGGGAAACGCCGGATTGACGATGATCGAAACTCATTGATTTCCGTTTTCGCGTCGATCGTCGTTCGATATCGCCCCAAAGTGTTTGTATTCGAGAATGTCGAAGGGTTCTTAACCAACGGCCGCGGCAAGTTCTTGTTTAACCTTTTGACTCCCTTGATTGGCGCTGGTTACTTCATTCATGTTCGAAAGATAAACGCCGCGAACTATGGCGTGCCCCAGCATCGAAAGCGGGTAATTGCAATTGGAGGTCTGGGATGGTCCCCAACATTTCCCCAGCCCACACACACGGCCTTCGGTGCGCCAGGTGCCCCACTCGGGGCAGTAGCTTTACAGTTAACTCCCACGGTTGACCAGGCACTGGATGGGTTAGGCCCCGCAGAGGATGCGCGGACCACTAGGCAACCTAGCGATCATGCTTACTCGCCATTTGGCCCCGATGATCAATCCAGAGCAATGCTGTTGAAGCCGGGTGAGCGCATGCGCGATTTACCTGAAAAACTTTGGCACGAGAGTTATCGTCGTCGTGCAAACCGGCGAGTGATGGATGGGACACCGTCAGAACAGAGAGGCGGGGCACCGTCAGGCCTGCGTCGGCTCAGGCCTGATGAGCCATCGAAGACGATTACTGGAGGAGCCTTGAATGAGTTTGTTCATCCACGCGAAGATCGGCCACTATCCATTCGAGAATGCGCCCGACTGCAGACTTTTCCCGATTCATTTCGATTTCTCGGCGCGCCTCGCGACTGCATCCAATTAATCGGCAATGCCGTTCCTCCGGCCTTTGGTGAAGCGCTGGCTCGGTCGATTATGGGAGATTTGTCGTCTGAAAAGCCCAAGGAAAATGGCCCTGGAAGGCTGCTGTCCTTTGTTCCAACTAACTCCATTGGCATGAGTCCAATCCTCGAAGAAGTAACGACAATGGTCAAAGAGAAATTCTCCTTGGAAAAGGTCAAAGCTCGTCAGGCGAGCTTTCTATCATGGGATTGACAAAGACCCAACAAACCATCTGGGAGAAGTCGCGCGCGTTCGGTGCAGGCGATCAGGGCGTTGCGCTTACCGACGGGACTTGCGCCTATCTCATTTGTCGAATTGCGGTTGACCTTCAGAAGGCAAGCGAGTTTCCCGAGGCAGCCGATCTACCAGAGTTTTTTACTAGCGCGGATCTTGATTCGCTGAGCGTCATGGGAAACGCCATCGAACTTTATGAAAGGCTGCTAGCCACGACGCCCAATGCAGATATGTACTATGCCTGCCTATCCACGCTGCACAAGGCACGACTAAAGTACGAGCGCATCTTGGAAACCCAGCCGATTCCGACGATGGCTCAAGTTGGCCCCCGAGGATTGTTGCAGTTTGGAAAATTCCATCCACAATCGCTTGTCGGGTTACTGTTTTGGCGGAAGTGGTTTTACGACATCGACAATCGGGCAGCCCAAGAGACGGGCTATCTCTTTGAACCGGTCTTGGCATATTCGATCGGTGGAACTCCCGTCCCCGCGACAAAGAGTCCCGTTAGGCGTCATGCAGGCAATGGGAAGGGACGGCAAGTTGATTGCATCTTGGGAAAACGCGCGTTCGAATTCAAACTAAGAGTTACCATCGCGGCATCAGGCCAAGGCCGTTGGCGCGAAGAGATCGATTTTCCCCTGGATTGCAAGACAAGTGGATATACGCCAGTTCTTGTGGTGCTGGATGGGACCAGCAACCCCAAACTGACGGAATTGGAGCAAGCATTTTGGAAGCAAGGTGGCGAAGTTTATGTTGGGGATAACGCTTGGGAACACCTCGAGTCGATGGCGGGCCCGGTGATGTCGACGTTTATTGAAAAATACGTCCGCGGGCCAATTACCTCATTGATTG
>JAYTUF010000391.1:0-7287 GCA_043744755.1 Anatilimnocola sp. | reverse complement strand
ATTGGCGGTTTTCTATGATCGAACGATATAATTCGCCAAAGACTCCCGACCCCTGACACCTGTCGCTACATTAAAGCTTATGAAGACCTCCTCCATTTACCGTTGTTGCTGGGGCGTGTCGCTGGGCCTGTTGCTCTTCAGCGCGGCGGATGCCGCCGAGCCGCGGATTCGCTTCGGGAAGGAAACAATTAAAAACTTCCGCGCCGGCTTTAAGATCGATGCAGCGGCCGGCGCCGTGACGGGCATCGTCGCCACGATGGCCGTCCCCATGGACTGGCCCGAGCAGACGGTGAAGACCCTCAGCGAAGACATCTCGACCAATTGCCGCGTGTCGTATCGCAACATTGATGGCGGTGTGAAGCAGATGGTGGTCAACATCCCCCGGCTCGCGAAGGGAGAGACGGCCTCGGTCGAGATCATTTATGAAGTCACGAAGCGCGAGATCTTGGCGCCGGAAGTGACGTCCGATTTTGTGATTCCCACCAAGCTGAATGCTGAGCTGAAAAAGTTGTTGCAGCCCAGTCCTTATATCGAAAGCAACGATCCAGGGATCAAGGAATTGGCGCCGGGAATCATCAAGGATCAAGCGACCGCTTGGGACCAGACCGGGGCCGTGCTGGACTGGGTGCGCGAGAATGTAAGATACAAATTCGCGACCGAGATCAAACCCGCGATTGCCGCGCTCAAGGACAAGGAAGGCGACTGCGAAGAGCTGTCGAGCCTGTTCATTGCCCTCTGCCGCGCGAACAAGATTCCCGCGCGGGCCGTGTGGGTGCCGGGACATACTTATCCCGAATTCTACTTAGAAGACGCCGCCGGCAATGGTCAGTGGTTCCCCTGCCAGGCAGCGGGTTCCGCTCGCGAGTTCGGCACGATCTTTGACAATCGGCCGATCTTGCAAAAGGGCGATAACTTCAAGGTCCCCGAAGAAAAAACGCCGCAGCGGTATGTCAAACAGTTTCTCAAAGCCGCCAATGCGCAGGCCGACCCTAAAGTGCAATTCATTATGGAACGTGTGAAGGAATAGAGTCGTCTTTCGCTCCGCGAAAGCACGTCCTTTCGCGGAGCGAAAGGCGACAATCATCAACGCCGCACGCCAAGGACTCTTCTATGGAATCGGATGCCGTCAAAGTAACAATCACACGCGCCTTCACCGCGCCGGCCGAGCGGGTGTTTGACGCTTGGCTCGATCCCGCCCAACTCGGCCAATGGATGTTCGGCCCGCGCATTCGCGCGGAAGTGATCGTGCATTTGCGGCTCGACCCGCAGGTCGGCGGCAAGTTTTCCTTCCTGGTCTTGCGACAAGGAGTCGAGATCGATCATGTCGGCAAGTATCTCGAAATTGATCGACCCCGCAAGCTCGTGTTCACCTGGGGCATCGCGGGCGAATCGGTGGGCGACAGCAGCGTCACGATCGAAATCCAGCAACAGGATGCCGGCTGCGAATTAACATTGGTCCACGCCATGGACCCGCGCTGGGCCGATTATGCCGACCGCGCCCGCGTGGGTTGGACGAAGATGCTCCAGGCTCTGTCCGATTCACTGGGCGTTTAACTTGGAGGGCGATAACTGGGAGGGCGATAACTGGGAGGGCGACGCTCCTGCGGAGCCGCGAACTGTAAATCGACCTTACCTTGCCAATCAGCGGCTCGGCAGGAGCCTCGCCCTCCCAATCCGCAAAAATAATGCCCGCCGCTGCCTCGTTCTTGAGCTAGTGTTTCTGTTAGGCCGAGCGAAGTGCGCGCGGCCTCTACTCAGTCACCAAGCGTGCCAGTTCTGGCATAGAACGGATACGTTTGCACGCTCCCCATCGCCGCCACGGCGTTCCGCTTCGCCCGCGATGGCAGCATCTATGCCTGCGATGGCCGCGGCAACATCCACCGTTGGCGCGACCGCGCGAATACGGAGCGCTACGAGACCGTGCTCCACAGCGCGACGCCCTTCGTCGATTTTGCCTTCGCACCGTAGAGACATTTTTACGGCGATGTAATAGCAACGCGCCTGTCGCGGATTGCATTCTCGGGGGTCGTCAGTTAGTTTGAAGATTAGCGGTGTCGGCCTCACTGATTTCGGTCAGATTTTCGTGGCCAACTGGATTTTTTGCAGCTTTGCGGCCCGCTTGGGGCCTTGCGAACTCGGGAGCGGTTTAGCATGACGGTTTATCGGCGAATTGAGTTAACCAGTTTCAGCGGCACCGCCGGCGACGTCACGCTGGTCCGGTTTGTCGATCGCAAAATCATCGACGCCACCAACATTCAAGAATTGGGAGATGAAATGTTCTCCCTGGTGGAGAAAGAAGCCCGCAAGCTGCTCGTCCTAAACTTCGCCAATGTCGAGTTCCTCTCGTCGGCAGCCCTCAACAAGCTGATCATTCTCGAGAAGAAAGTTAAGGCGAACAGCGGCAAGATGCGACTCTGCAATCTTCGGCCTGAAATTTACGAAGTCTTCGCCATCACCCGCTTGAATCAGTTGTTCGACATTAAGGGGACCGAAGGGGAAGCCTTGACAGGTTTTTAAGCCCGTGTTCTAAAGCGCACGCGACTGCCCCCAGGCGGCTCGTCCTGCTTAGCGTGCCGACGCCACATCTCACCTCGCAGTATGGACGAGACATGCCCTCGCTGGATTGGAACTGGACTCTGGAGCGCAGGTTCCCCAGCGAGGCAGCGCCGGGACACGCCGCCATTGCCGCGCTGCTGACTCAGTTGGCTGGCGCCGGCTGGCCAACGAAAGATGTTTATGGCATCCACCTCGCTTTGGAAGAGGCGCTCGTCAACGCAATTCGTCACGGCAACCGTAGCGACCCGCTCAAAGAGGTCGAGTTCCGCTGCTACCTGGGCGACGATCGGCTGCGGGTGGAAATTCAAGACGAAGGCCCCGGCTTCGACCCCGCCCAATTGCCCGACCCCACCAGCGATCAAAATCTTGATCGCCCCAATGGCCGCGGCGTGTTGCTCATCCGCACCTTCATGTCCCGCGTCACCTACCCCGGCCGCGGCAACCTGGTGGTGATGGAAAAAGACAAGTCGCAGAATGCGAAGTAGCTTTTCAGGAGTCGGGGGCCGGGAGTCGGGAGTCGGGAGCCGTCAGGGCATTAGCCCGTATCATACTCCCTCTCCTCAGTACCCGCGGTACTCCGCGAAACGACAGGGAGAGGGCCGGGGTGAGGGGCCGAAGCGCGCACCGACGCCGAAAGGGCCGAGTACGAGCGGCTGCTCGCCCTGATGCATGTTGTCTCGATATTGCAGATTCGTGCCCGTCGAATCCTGTCTAACTAATTACTCTGGCCATTGGAAGTAACATCAGAGTTCTTTGGCAGAGTATTCGCGATGAAGCAGCCGTATTCTTAGCCACCGGCTTCAGCCGGTGGTTAAGAATATAAGGCGTCTCGGCTTTAGCCGTCTGGCACACACGAGTGGCCGATACGCCGCGATTAACATTTGATGGCTAAAGCCGGTCTTTATGTGAACCGTATCCACCGGCTGAAGCCGGTGGCTAAGGAAGTACTTCATTCCGAAAAGCTGACCCGAACAAACTCAGTTAGCGTCGTCCGCCTCGGGGCCGACACCTGAATCGTCGAACGCAATGAATCGGCGCATAACAGGGCGTGATTGTCGCCGGACACGTGGACAATGTGGTTGCCGGCGCAACCGTGACCCGTGGCGTTACCTTTACTACAAGTTCCACTCCCAACTGGGCCGGCAGATAAATCTGCAAACTCTCCGTGAGCGCCTTCGCAAACTTTACGCGCGAGGCGTCATTGTCGCGCACGCCCTTGCTATTCGTTTCGATTTGCAGCCCGGCGATGGGAGCGCCTTCGCGGCCGTAGCGGACGGTATTGTAGCCGCCAGAGAAATAGGGGGCGACGGGTTTCGGGCGCTCCTTGCTCGGCGTCGCTGGAAATCCGCGGTCCATCAGGAGCGTGCCGAGAGCAAAGTCGCCGCGCACGAGGTCCGCATAAGGCCGGCGGTTGAGTATGGCCATCGCCCGCAAGCTACTGACCGCGACATTTTGCGGCGAGTTCAATTGCTCATCGGGCACGTCGTAATCCTTGGCCGAATGCAAATAGCCCATTTCGAGCTGCGCCACCTTGTGGCCGTGGCCGTGCAGATCGATGTAAAGTCCCCTGCCAAATTCGCGGATGACGCGATCGCGAGCAGCTCCCAGGAAGCGATGATAGTCATGCCAGATCACCTCGGCGGCTTTATTTCCCGCACAGGCTTCGACGATCTCACGATTGCAATCGATCTTCCGCCGGCTGACCCGGCAAATCACGATGTGCGGCCAATGCCCGGTCTGAGCATGAATCTCCGCCGCAATCGCGCGGGCTAGTTCCTGCGTACCGACATCGAACGCGAACGTTCCCTCCTTGCGATCGACAATGCCCTCTGGCTTCTCACGACCGCCATGCGGAGCCGACAGGATGAACGGCAGGTCGCCCGCGATGTACTCAATGTGTTTATCCGTGCCGAAATACGTTTGGCCGGGAACAAATTTCGTCGCGGTCGTCGACGGTTCGGCAGACGACCAAGGCGCGAGCAGGCCGACAACCAGAATCGGCAGCAGCAGGCGGAAGCGATCAATCACGTGAGAAACTCGGTGCGGAAGCAAAGGTGGTACGTGGGTGATTGCTCCATCTTAATTCGATCTTCCAGGAGAGTGAACCCTGGTGCTGCAGTTGGTACATTGATCGGCGGTCCCTCATTTCGCCAAGGAACATCTCCCCATGTGCTCCAATCGTTATCTTCGACCTTTGTGCCAGCGCCTCGTATTGTTCTGTTGTCTGTTCTTCGCCGCGGCAACGTCCCAGGCTGCCGATAAGCGGCCCGTGTTTCGCGCGGGGGCGTTTGCGATTGATATTTCGCCGCTGGAATTCCCCGTCATTGTCAACGGCGGAATGAGCGAGCGGACAGCCGACAAGATCGAAGATCGGCTCCATGCCCGGTGCCTGGTGCTGGACGATGGCAAGAATCAGATCGCGATTGTGGTGGTCGATAGCTGCATGGTCCCTCGGGAATTGCTCGACGAAGCGAAAGAACTCGCAAGCAAAGCAACGGGCATCCCTACCGACCGCATGTTGATTTCGGCGACGCACACCCACAGCGCGCCGAGCGTGCATGGTTGCCTGGGATCGGATGCGGACGAAAAGTATTCCAAGTTTCTGCCGCCGCAAATCGCCAAGGGAATTGCCCAGGCCCACGCCCGCTTGAAACCAGCGCGGATCGGCTGGGGAATCGGTCGCGATGAGAAAAATGTTGCTTGCCGGCATTGGGAAATGAAGCCTGGCATCGCGCCGACCAACCCCTTCGGCGGCACTAAGGACGATCTGGTGATGATGCACCCCGGCTACGACAATCCCAACAAGATTCGCGCGACCGGGCCCGCCGATCCCGAAGTGCCGGTCCTCAGCCTGCAAACGCCGGACGGCAAACCGCTGGCGGTGCTGACGAACTATTCGCTGCATTATGTCGGCGCGCCGGCGATTTCAGCCGATTATTTCGCGCAGGTCTGCGACGAAATGCGGCGGCTCCTCAAGGCCGACGATGTCCCCGATTTTATGGCCGCCCACAGCAACGCCACCAGCGGCGATATGTGGCTGATGGATTACACCCTGCCGAAGCGGCGGATGTTCGACCGCGAAACTGTCGCCAAGGAAGTAGCCGCGGCCGCATATGAGGCGTTTGCCAAGATTCAATACTTCGACTGGGTGCCGCTTGTGATGGCGGAAGAAAAATTGACCCTGAAGATTCGCAAGCCAACCGCGGAAGAAGTGGAACAAGCCACGGAGTTCGTCAAGACCTTTGCAGGACGTAAGCCGAAAACCGTGCCGGAAGTCTACGCCCGTGAGACACTCATCATGCACGAAATGCCGCCCACGCGGGAGCTGAAGCTGCAGGCCTTACGGATGGGAGACCTCGGCATCGCGGCCATTCCCAACGAAACTTACGCCAGCACGGGCCTGTTCATCAAGCAGCACAGCCCGCTCAAGACGACGCTGAACATCGAGCTCGCCAACGGCTGCGAAGGCTACATTCCGCCGGAAGAACTGCACAAGCTCGGCGGCTATACCACCTGGCGAGCCCGCACCAGTTGCCTGCAGGTGGACGCGGAAGAAAAAATCCGCGATCAACTGGTCAAGCTGCTGCACACGGTTGCCAAGCAGCGGTCGGATGAACCGGCTGTGCCGTCGGTTGCCAAGTAGCCCACTCGCTACTTGGGTTCAAACAGCGCGATGCTGGCCGTCTGGCCATGCATGAAATTCTGATTGCCGATGGGGCCCAGTTCGCCCGCGGCGAACAGGCCAGCGAGGGGGATGTCGCCGAGCAGCTTTGCGATCAGGCCGGCGTCGTGATCGGAATGGCTGAACATGCGGGTGCCGCGGCCGTTGCACGCAAAGAGCAAGCCCGCGAGCGGCTGCGGCTGGCCCGACTTTTTTACGGCAGTGAGCATCTGTTTTAATTCCGCGTCCGCGGCCTCTTGATCGCGGACGTGGAACTGCACCGTCTGGCCCGTGCGGATGTAATCGCCCACCGCCACCGCGCCGTTGCTGGGGTCGATGCCGATCACATTGCGAACCAGGAAATCTCCCTGCCCAAACGTCTCGCGATACTCGCTGATCACGCGGCCGACGTGCAGGTTCCGCTGCACTTGCACTTGCTCGCGCGCGGGAAGCGTATCGAAAAGTTCTTTCAATTGAATTAAAGCCGGGCGGCCACCCAGTTCATGAATCACGTTCCGTTCCGATTTGGTGACGACGAACGGCTTGCCAATCGGCCGGCAACCCTGTGAGACGACACTCCGCAACTTCACAGCGCCGTGAATGAAGACGCCGACGGCCCCTTCGACGAGCGCTTCGCGGCCGCAGAACAAGCGGTTCTCGCCGGGGTTAAAGCCGCCGCTGGCCATGCCGCCGAGAATCGGCACGCCGGGACGATCTTCGTTGAAGCGTTCCAACAGCAAGTCGGTGTGAAACGACAGCGGCTCGGCCAGCAACAGCAGAAACGCATCCTGCGGCCAATCGCCAGCCAGCTCATCGGGCCAGCCCTGAATCACGCCCCCTTCGCGGGTTCGTTCATAGGCGAGTTGCAACCGCGTGGCAAACACGCCCGGCCAAGACGCCGCCCACAGCGACACCGCCGGCTCAAACTCGACCTCGCGACCGACGCCGATGATCCCCTCGGCCGTGCAACCGATCAGATTCTCCGTACCGAGCGCATCGCAAACCAGCGGCGCGAGTGCATCGGCCGCTACCGTGTGCTTGGCTGATACGAAGAGCACCGCCAGATCCGG
>JAYTUF010000390.1:0-1904 GCA_043744755.1 Anatilimnocola sp. | reverse complement strand
AGGAGCCTCGCCCTCCCGTTTCACACGCGGCTTCAGCTCGTAGAGATGCTCGCAACCGATCGTACACGCCGCGCACGACGCACGGGCTTTGCCACGTTCGAGCGTGAGTGTTTCCGGCGCGAGGTTCACCGCCTCCGCAAAACTGGCTTGCTGAAAGTTGCGAGTCGGCAGAGCGTGCAGACGGTTGAACGTCAGCAGGTTCGAAGCAGTACCCAACTCGCGATATTTAGCAGTCGCGGGACCGAACGAACGCTGCGAAAAATCACGCGCGAGAGCGACGACGGCGGCGGGATCATGAACCGGAGTGCGATCTTGGCCACGAACCGCGATAGCTTTGATGTTCTTACTCCCCAGCACCGCGCCGCTGCCACCTCGGCCCGCATGACGGCCATCGTGCGAGATGGTTGCATAGCGAACCAGTCGCTCGCCGGCGGGACCAATCACCGCCGTGCTGAAGTCGCTCCCCAAGCGCTCGCGCACGGCGGCTTCAGTCCCGCGACAGAACCTGCCTTGCAAGTCTTGAGCGGGTTCGAGATGCACCTGGTCACCATCGATCACCAACAGGCTTAACTGGGGCGCGCGACCGACGATCACAATCGCATCGTGCCCGGTTCGTTTGCCCGCAATTGCAAAACCGCTACTGGCGAGCGAATCGTTCAGCCGATCCGTCAGCGGACTTTTGCTCACCACGGCAAACTTGGCCGACGTCGTCAGGGGACTGCCCACCAGCGGACTGAAGACAAACGCCAATGCCGCGGCAGGTGACAGCGGTTCACTTTGTGCGGAACCCAGTGTCAGCAGCAGATGAGCCCCCAGGCCGCTGCCGCCGAGAAACTTGCGCAGCACGTCGTTTGGCAGGTGGCGTCGCTCAGCCGTCCCGGTTGTCACATCCACCAGTAAATAGCGGCCGTGATAACCGCCCGGCGGAGCAGCCGTCGCTGGCAAATCGTCGATCAAGTCGGCAGACGTCGGGGGCATCGTAGGAAGCAAGCAAGGGAAGAATGTTCGGAATCTGGTTTGAAGTCCGTGCTTCCCATTGTCTACTATAAGTCGTCTTGAGTAGCTGAGTTCGCGGCAATTCAGTCTGAATTCTGGCGAATTCAGCTACTTTCCAGGCGACAGATTCGCCTTTCCTCAACTGCCAGCAGCTTGGTACACTCCGCGCAATCTGTGAACTCCGAATCGCCCGTCTTCAGAGACGTCGCTCGAGGGACAACTGCATGTCTGCCTGGTTATTGATTTGCTTATCGCTCGCCGCCGATCCCGCTGCTGCCCAACCCGCGGCAGCCGAAGCGCCCGATGCGGTGGTGGTTTGCCCCAAGGCCTTTGTGCCGGCGCTCGAGCCGCTGCTGGCCCATCGTCATGCCCAGGGGCATCGATTCGTCTACATTCCCAATACTTGGACGGCGGAAGAAATCCGCGCGGGCATTCGCAAGGCGGCCGAACTCGGCAAGCTGAAGTATGTGCTGCTGGTTGGCGATGCGGAGCCGACGATGGCGGCCAGCGATCTGATTCGCGCACGTTGCATTCCCACGCACTACGAACAGGCCAAGGTGAATGTCAAGTTCGGCAGTGAGCCGGAGATTGCCACGGACAATTGGTATGCCGACTTGGATGACGATCAACTGCCGGACCTCGCCATCGGCCGCATCCCCGCCGATACGCCGAAGCAAGTTTCGGACGTAGTCGCCAAGATTCTTGCCTACGAAAACTCGCTCGATCATGGCGAGTGGCGGCAGCGGATCAACTTCGTCGCCGGTGTCGGCGGTTTCGGCGGGCTGATTGATTCAGTCATCGAGAGCACGACGCGCAAGTTTCTCACCGACGGCATCCCCGCTAGCTATACCACGAACATGACCTATGGCAGTTGGCGCAGTCCATTCTGCCCCGATCCCCGGCGGTTT
>JAYTUF010000389.1:0-7311 GCA_043744755.1 Anatilimnocola sp. | reverse complement strand
ACCCGACCCCGAAGGGGTCGCAGCAAGGTGGCATTCAGCACGTTTTGAAATGACATTCCGCTCGACGGATAATTCGGCGCGTTTCGAGCGTTGATGTTCCCTGCCGCAAAGGTCGTTTCATGTCCTACTTGAGTTTGCACTACCATCTCGTCTTCGCCACCAAGTATCGCCAATCAACGATTGCTCCGAAGTGGCGTTCCCGTTTGCACGAATACATGGGGGGCACGATCCAGGGACTCGGCGGTCTTTCGCACGACGTGGGCGGAGTGTGAAGTCATATATTGCTCGACAAGAGGAGCATCATCGGACGCAAACCTCGCGCGCTGAACTGTTGGATTTGTTGAGAATTGCGGAGATCGAATGTGATCCGAAATATTTCGAATGAATCGCCTCGCTGCGACCCCTTCGGGGTCGGATGATCTCGTCCGATCAAACCCCGGATGCGCTGCGCGATCCGGGGCTAATGGCTGCGAACCCTTCGGGTTCAAGACACTCGCCAGCCGTCAAACTACAAACTACAAACTTCCTTAATCGCTTTCCCCTCCGCGAGCTTAATCGGCCGGCCTTGATCCGAAACATTCTTCGCCTCAGGATTGATGCCCAAAGCCGTGCAGAGCGTGGCGAGGACATCGCCGACATCGACCTTGCCTTTTTCGACCGTCTCGCCATCGGCGCTGGTCTTCCCAAAGGCTTGCCCACCTTTGATGCCGCCGCCGGCGAGGACGCAGGACCAGGCGGCGGGGAAGTGATCGCGGCCACCTTGCATATTGATCTTCGGCGTGCGGCCGAATTCTCCCATCCAGAGGATCGTCGTCGATTCGAGCAAGCCTCGGTCCTGCAGTTCTTCCAGCAGCGTTCCCCAGCCCGCATCAAGCTCGGCGGAAAGCGTCTTCACCGCGGCGAAGTTCCCCAGGTGCGTATCCCAGCCGATACGATTCTCCGCGAGATCACCGAGTGAGACTTCGATAAACGAGACACCCCGCTCGATCAGCCGCCGGGCCATCAGGCAGCCCTGACCAAACCGGCCACGGCCATAGGCGTCACGCACGGCACCCTTTTCTTGCGACAGATCAAAAGCTTCCGCTGCCCGGCTGTCCATCAGCTTGATCGCCCGCTGATAGACCGTATTCTGCGCGACGGGCACCGGACCTTGATGATTCGCCAGGAAACTCGTCTGCAGTGCTCGCCACAGTTGCAGGCGATCTTGCAACTCTTGTTTACTGACGTGCGCAGGGGGAGCGAGGTCATCGACCTTCATGTCCGCATAGTTCGTCGCGCCGGGCATTGGCGGCTGCAGCGAATCATTCGCGCCGACAGTCAGCGGTGAATACTTGGGGCCGAGAAAGCCAGGACCGAATGCTTGCGGGCTGAAAGCACGATAGGGGGCGATGGCCACATTCTGCGGCACGGCATCGTCGTCGCTGCCGAGCGCCTTCGAGAGTGATGAACCCAAACCCGGATATTGAATCGGTCCTTGCGGCTGATGGCCGGTCCGCATTAGGTACGTGCCGCGGCCGTGATCCCCCTCTTTGGTGCTCAGGCTGCGAATCACGGCGAGATTGTCGGCCAGCTTGCCCAGCTTGGGCAGGTGTTCGCTGAACTTGAGTCCCGCGGCAGCCGTTGCGACTTCCTTGAACTCGCCACCGTTGGCATGACCAGGCTTCATATCGAACGTATCGGTCTGCGTCGGCCCGCCGGTCATCCAGAGGACGACGCAATGTCGCCGTTTGGTCGCGGATTTCTCGGCAGCTTGCAAAGCGGAAGCAAAGCCACTGCGGCTCAGGCCGAGCAATCCCAGACCGGCGGCTTGGAGGCACTGGCGACGAGAGAGGTGGAGCATGGGGCACCGGGGGTCGGGGGATCGGGGATCGGGATTCAGGAAGTCAGGAGTCAGGGATCAGGAGTCGGATAGATAGTTGCGCGAGCTGTTCTTTATTTGCGTCTCTGCCGTAGCTAAATGCAAGAATATGTTTGAAAAATCGGCGCTGATTCTAGCGGCCGGTTGCGATAGACTGGCAGTGGTTCATTTATCGTTTATCTTGGAACGCCGCAATGCACTCCGCCGCTGCCTGGTTTGTCGCCGCTCTTTCCGTGCTGGGCGCGGACGCGGAGCCGCGCGTGGCGGTTGTCGAGAAGGGAACCGCGGTGTTCCGCCCCGCGAGCGCCGCGGCGGAGTTGCAAGTCGGCGAGCGCTTTCGTCTCGCCGAGCACAGTTTCGCTTACGAAATGAAACGGCTCGACGTTGAGCTTTCCAACCATGCAAGCTGGGATGTCACGTTTCCCTCGCCGGTCGTCACGCCGCACGAGAACAACAACACGGTCCATTGCGAATACTACCGGCCCAACGGCGCAGGGAAGCGGCCCGCGGTGATTGTGCTGCACATCCTGGGCGGCGACTTTGCCCTCTCGCGGATGTTCGCCAGCGCGATTGCTCAAAAAGGGACCGCCGCCCTGTTTGTCAAAATGCCCTACTATGGACCACGGGCCCAGCCGAAGGTCGAGCGCCGCATGATTAGCGCGAATCCCGATGAAACGGTCGCCAGCATGACGCAGGCGGTACTCGATATTCGCCAGGCTACCGGGTTCTTGATGAGCCGCCCGGAGATCGACGCTGACCAGCTCGGCATTTTCGGCATCAGCCTCGGCGCCATCACCGGCTCGCTCGCTGCCTCATCGGAACCGCGTCTCAAGAACGTCTGCCTGCTCTTGGGCGGCGGTGATCTCGGCCGCATCGCCTGGGAAGCCCGCGAGTTCCGCCGCGAGCGCGAGAAGCTGATCGCGATGGGCGCCACGCTCGATCACTTCCGCACGGCCGTGCAACCCATCGAGCCGCTGAACTACGCCGCCAATTGCAAGGGGCGGCGAATCTTGATGCTCAATGCCGAAAGCGACGAAGTGATCCCCCGGGCCTGCACGGACTCTCTCTGGCAGGCCTACGACAAGCCCGACATGGTTTGGTATTCCGGCGGACACTATTCCGTCGTCCGCCACATTCTCAATGCGCGGATGCGCGTGCAAGATTTTTTTGAGGCGAAGTAGGCCGGCAACAAGCGGTACCCCGCGCAGTTCCGGCAGGGCGCGACGAGCAACGTCGTTTTGCGAGTCTTGCCGGAACTGCGGAGTACCTTGTTCCGGCCTACTATGCCGTCACCTCATACCCCTTGCGCGCTTCTCGTTTCACAAACGAATTGGCCACGTCGTCCCCTTCGATCTGTTCCGTCTCGGGATTCCACTTCAGCTTGCGGTCGAGACGAATCGCGATGTTCGCCAGGTGGCAGGTGGACATCGAGCGATGGTGCGTATAGACGTCGCTGATCGGCTGCTCGCGCGAAGCGACGCATTCGAAGAAGTTGCCCATGTGATTGCCGGGCTTCTTCCCTTTGTAGAGCTTGCTAATGACTTCTTCGGACAGCGGATTCTCTTTCTGCATGTCGGCGACAGCCGTGCCGGCCACATCTCGCAGCGCTCCGCGGCTGACGAAGATCGTCCCCTTGGTGCCTTCAATGGTGATGCCGTTCTCGGTATCGTGCCGAATGGTCAGCTCGACGCTGTTCGGGAACTGGGCTTTCACCATGAACTCCGTCGCGGCGTTGTACATGTTGTCTACGGTCGGCCAGCCATCCTTATAAGGCACCGGGTGCTTGGCCGTTCCTTCAATGCTGGTCGGCCCGCTGTTTTCCATGCCCATCGCCCACTGGGCGATATCGACGTGATGAGCGCCCCAGTCGGTCATCTTGCCCCCGGAATATTCATACCACCAGCGGAATTCGTAATGCACCCGGCTGTGCGGATAAGGCCCCTTGCTCGGCGCCATGATGTAATCCACGAGCGGCGCTTGCCCCAGCCACATGTCCCAGTTCAGCGTACCGGGCACGGGTGCCTTCGGGAGCGACGGAGAAGTTGGCGCGGCGCCGATGGCACATTGCACCTTCTTAATCTCGCCCAGTCGGCCTTGGCGGCAGAGCGCGACGGCCACCAGGAACTGCGATTTCACTTCGCCCTTGTTCGCCGACATTTCACTCCGCTGCTGCGTGCCAACCTGGAACACCCGGCCGGTCTCTTTCAGCACCTTGATGATCTGCTTCCCTTCGTCGATGGTCAGCGTGAGCGGCTTTTCGCAGTAGACATCCTTGCCCGCCCTCATCGCTTCGATGGCGATCTTGCTGTGCCAGTGATCGGGCGTGATGATCGTCACCACGTCGATGTCTTTGTTCTCCAAAAGCTTGCGATAGTCGCCAAACACGGCCACGTCGCGTTGTCGGCCGGCCTTGGTTTGAATCTCGGTCACCCGCGCTTTGGCCTTGTCGGTCATGGCTGTATCGACATCGCAAACCGCGACGCAATCGCCAAAATTGAGCGCCTGCGGGCCAACGGCATTCCAGCGATCTCCCACGCCGATGCAGCCCACAATGGGCCGGTCGTTAGCGCTCTTGGTCTTCGCATCCTGGGCCATCAGCGGCGAACCGCTGAAGAAATAGGGAGCGACGACGGCTGCCGTGGTCGCGCCAGCCGCGGCTTGCAAAAACTGACGACGAGACGAAGACGCCGAGGCAGAACGAGAGGAATTTGACATGAGCGATTCTCAGGAAAGAGGGAATTAAGCGACCTGCGGGTCAATGTACTCCAGCGATTCACCGCTGGCCACTGCTGACGGGCAGGGGTCGGGAGTCTTTGGCGAGTCATGTCTTTCCATTATGGATGATCTCTTTTCGCCAAAGATTCCCGACCCCGGCTTTCTCCCTGCTCAAGCACGCTCCGTTTGTTATAGTAATTTAGACGGTACGAACGTCCTTGAATGAGCAAATGCTCTTCCGCCCTCTTCCCGCCCAGGTTGCTTGCATGATGGCTTCGCACTCTTTGATCCGCATTGGCCTGACGGTCTGCTGCTGCGCGCTCTGGCTAGCGCTATTCACCGACCAGCCGATTACCGCGGCCGATTCATTCTCTGCCGCCGACGTCACGTTCTTCGAGAAAGAAGTCTTCCCCATCCTGCGGGCGAACTGCTTCGCCTGTCATGGCGGCGAGCCCAAGGTGCAGGGTCAGTTCAAACTCACTAGCCGCGAACTGATTCTCAAGGGGGGCGAAAGTGCCGAACCGGGCGCGGTCCCCGGCAAGCCCGAGATGAGCAGTCTCGTCGAAGCCATCAACTACCGTGGCCTGGAGATGCCCCCTAAGGGGAAACTGCCGCAAGCCCAGATTGAAGTGCTGACCAAGTGGGTGAAGCTGGGGCTGCCTTATTCCGACAAGCTCGTCGCTGAATCAGTCAAGCGGCATGGGGCGCCAGTGGTCGATGATGAAGCTCGTAAGTTCTGGGCGTTTCGGCCCGTCGTGCGTCCGGCCGTTCCGGAAGTCAAGCAAAAGGAATGGGTTCGCAATCCAGTCGATGCGTTCATTCTCGCAGGACTGGAAGCCAAAGGCTTCACGCCCGCGCCGGCTGCGGAGCAGGCCACGTTGCTGCGGCGGGCCTACTATGCCGTCACGGGTTTGCCACCAACGCCGGCCGAGGTCGAGGCCTTTCTCAAGGACAATGCTGCGAACGCCTATGAACGGGCCGTTGATCGCTTGCTCGAATCGTGGCAATATGGCGAGCACTGGGGCCGGCATTGGCTCGATCTGGTCCGCTATGCTGAGACCAACAGTTTTGAGCGGGACAATCCCAAGCCGTTTGTCTGGCGGTATCGCGATTATGTCATTCGCGCGTTCAACGCAGACAAGCCCTACGATCAATTCATCCGCGAGCAACTTGCCGGCGATGAACTGGACGACGTAACCGCCGACTCGCGGATTGCCACGGGCTTTTATCGCCTGGGCTTGTGGGACGATGAGCCAGCCGATCGCTTGCTCGCGTATTACGACGGCCTGGACGACATCGTGGGCACGACCAGCCAGACGTTTTTGGGCCTGACCGTGAATTGCTGCCGCTGCCACGATCATAAGATCGATCCGATTCCGCAGCGTGACTATTATTCGATGCTGGCCTTCTTCCACGGCGTGCGGCATTTTGACAATGGCAACGGCTCACTGCGGTCGATTGCTTCCGAAGAAGATCAGAAGAAACATCAATCCGTTGTCGATGAGCACAACGCGAAAATTCGTGACCTGGATAAACAATTGACCGACGTCGAAGAAGTTGCGAAGCCTCACTTGAAGGGCGGCGAGCGCGACGACTTCAAGCACGACAATCGCAAAGTCGAGATTCTGAAAAAGTATCAGCCGGAGCCGATCGCGCGCGAAACGTTTGAACTGTATCAATCGCAATTCCGGGAGCGCGAGCGGATGCGCCGCAATCCGCCTAAGTCCGGCGAGATGGCTCTGGCTGTGACCGAGGATGGCAATCGCGCGAAAGACACGTTCATCCTGCTGCGGGGCAATCCGCTGAGCAAGGGCGACCGCGTCGAGCCGGGTTTTCCTTCCGTGCTATTTCCCGCCCAGATGCCCGCCGTGCCGGAACCGAAGGTGGCCGATGGCGGGCGCAGTTCGGGTCGGCGGCGCGTGCTGGCCGATTGGATCGCGAGTCCGAGCAATCAACTCACGTCTCGCGTGCTCGTCAATCGCGTTTGGCAGTTTCACTTCGGCCGCGGCCTGGTTCGCTCCTCCAGCAACTTCGGCTACATGGGCACGCCGCCAACGCACCCCGAGTTGCTCGATTATCTGGCTAGCGAATTTGTCGCCGGCGGCATGAAGCTCAAGCCGCTGCATCGCCTGTTGCTCACGTCGAGCACGTTTCGCATGTCAAGTCAACGATCCCCTAACGCCGCGCTAAAAGATCCCGAGAACGATTCCTATTCGCATTTCGATTTGCGGCGCTTGTCCGCGGAGGAGATTCGCGATTCGGTCCTGGCCGTCAGCGGCAACTTGAATTTGAACAAGACCGAAGGCCCCAGCATCTATCCGCTGATTCCCGCGGAAGTGCTCGCCGGTCAATCGGTGCCCGGCAAGGGCTGGGAGAAGTCGTCGCCAGAAGATGCCGCCGCGCGGAGCGTGTATGTACATATCAAGCGCTCGCTAGGCCTGCCGATTCTGGTGGCCTTCGACGCGCCCGATCCCGATTCTCCTTGCCCGGTCCGCTTCACCACGACGCAGCCCACGCAAGCCCTCGGCATGATCAATGGCCATTTCGTGCACTCGCAAGCGAAGCTGTTCGCTGAGGAGTTGCTGAAGCAAGCCAAGGAACCGAAAGAGCAAGTTCGGCTGGCGCTGAATCGCGCTTTGCAACGACAGCCAACCGAGAAAGAGATCGCCCGCGGCGTTCAGTTTTTGAAGGACGCGCAGGAAACCGACAAGCTCCCCGCCGATGTTGCCCTGCAACGG
>JAYTUF010000388.1:0-7320 GCA_043744755.1 Anatilimnocola sp. | reverse complement strand
AGCCCCTGGTTATGGCAAGTAAAGCACTGCTTCCGCTGTTCCAGCGACCCCTTCGCGCCGGCGACCAGCAGCGGCAGCGATTTGTCGATGGCGGATTTGATTTGCGAAGTCGGAGGGGCTTCGTCGGCAGCACGAACAACCGCGGTCGCGGCGCAGGCAATGCCAACAGCCAGAAAGATGGAGAGACGCATCGCACTTCGCTCCGGGAGATGGTGCAAAGCGATCCATCATACGGTTACGGCCGATACGTCGCAAAGCAATGTGGCGTTTCCCACAAGTGCGTTTCCACAACGGGGAAGCCGCGGCTGGCGGTGAATTCGTGGATCAGGCGGGCGATGTTTTCGGCCGTCGGGTTCTCATCCATCAGGTACAGCGGCTCGCCCAAGTCGGTCAGGATGCGAACGTAGGGATCGCTCTTGTGCAGCAACATGCGGTGGTCGAGATTGTCGTCGATCCAACCGCTGACAACTCGCTTAATGTCCGAGAAATCGAGCACCATGCCGCGTTCATCCAGCGTCTCGGCTTCGATCGCAATGATCGCCCGGCCGTTGTGACCATGCAGGTGCTTGCACTTGCCGTCGTAATTGAGCAAGCGATGGCCATAGCAGAAATCGATTTCGCGGGTCACTCGGAACATGCGGATTCCATTCAGTTGAACATTGAAAGTTACGAGGCATACTGCGTTGGATCAGTGCGGTCCACCAAGCAAAAGGCCTGTTGCCGCTCAAAGCACTTGTTGCATTTTCCGCAGTGCAGGCGAGCGATGGGATGGATGCAGGAGAACGTCAATTCCAGCGGCAACTGCTCGCCGAGTTCCATCACTTGCCGCTTGTTCAGTTGACCGAAGGGCCGGAGCAACTCGACTCGATTGGTCACGCCGCGGTTCATGGCCGCTTGAAACTCGCGAAAGAAGTGCGGACCGGCATCTTCAAACGGACTCGTCCCCAGCGGCGCGATGGCGAGTTGCCCGATGCCATGCAGTTGGCAATAGATGGCTGCCTTGATGAGCAGCAGCGCATTGCGCCCGGGCAAAAACACGGCTTCATCGGGCGAATCAGCGGCGGGCGTATCTTGCCCGGTGAGGCTCCAGTGACCGGCGTATAAGTCGTCGAGTGGCAGGTCGAGCACAATCAGCGGCCGCAACCACTGGCAATCGACCGCGGCCAAAAACCGCTCCAGCGCCGGAAACTCCGCCGCCTGCCAGGTGAGGCCCGTGCGAATGTAAAACGGCTGCACGAGTCGCTCGTGGCGGAGCAGATCGCCGATCAAGATGCAGCTATCGAGACCGCCGCTGGCCATCACGCCCAGCGCGGTTGAGTTGGGTCCAGAAATCATGCGTCGGTGAGAAGAAATGCGGCGAGAGACGAAATGGGTCAGGCTTTCCATTCTAGCTACCCGTCAAGCCAAGTGTCACTCAAGCACCAGCAGCGTCAACTCCGGCGGGCAATTCCACCGTAGTAAATGCTCCCCGCCAATCCCGCGGCCGACATGCAGCAACGTTGGTCCTTCGCGAAACAAGCCACCGGCATAGCGGGCGCCGTAGCGACTGGGCGAAACGAGCGGGCCAATCAGCGGCAAGCAAATCTGCCCGCCGTGATTATGCCCCGCGAGCATCAGATCGAATTGCTGCTGCTGGGCCCAAGGAAACAAATCGGGCGTGTGAGCGAGCAAGAGACGAAACAGTTCGTCCCGCGGCGGCATTTCGGGTTCTGGTCCGCACCAAGGAAGTTCATTGCCCGCGATCAGCAGCGGCACGTTGGCGATTTCAAACCGTTCGCAGCGTCCGGCAACATCGACAAAGCCCGCTTGCCGCAATTCTTCTCGCAGGCCGGCCGCATCTGCCACGGAATCATAAGTCGACTTCATCCCCACGCCTGGCCGAAAGAAGTCGAACATGCCGCGCGGTTCATCTAACAGAAAATCGTGATTACCCAACACAAAGAATTTGCCGCCCGGCGCTTTCAATTTGCCGAAGAGAGGCTGTATCCACTTGAGGCATTCTGGCTTTTCCGCGATGTCACCGGTCAGCGCCACGACGTCGGGATTCAACTCGTTCGTCAGGCGGACGACTTCCGCATAAAACTCCGGCCCGACTTTGCCGGTCAGATGCAGGTCCGTCAAATGTGCGATCCTCAGTCCCGACAGGTCCCGCGGCCAGCGTGGCAGGCGAAAGGTTTTGGTTTGCACGTGCAGGCGAAACACTTCGTTGCCGGGGAGTGACGCGCAGATGTTCGCAAACGAGCCACGCACCGTCGGCCTGGCGATCGCTGCCAAATCGACAACGCGCGTATCATTCGTCAGCAGTTCATCCGGCACGCGATAGCGTAACTTCGGCCAGAGCCAAAGCGGTCCGACCAGCAGAGCTGCGAGAACGCAGAACCCCAGGTAGATCCAGCCCAGCGGTTCGAATCCTTCCCGCAGCGTTTCATCCGTCGGCCACCACTGCGTCCAGATCACCACGAATAGAATCGGCACCGCGAACACTACGAGGAACAGCATTCGTTCCAGCGATTGTCGAAACCGATACGGCCAGGGTTGTGCGTGCAGGCGGTTGAACAAGAACAACGCGAACGCAAAATGGCCTGCGAGAGCGGCGAGAATCAGCAGAATCCAAACGACGGGCGTCATAGGTAGCCCGCAGCGTAAGCAAGGGAGTGCTGCGAGAAGACTGACCATTTTGCTCCGTGCGACAGCACGCGCTCGTGGCAATGGCCGATCAAATCGCGGCGCCTTTTCGTGCTACCGCACGGTTGGTGATTCAACGTCCACTCGCGGGACTCCCTCGCTAACGCGTCGGGCTTCCTGGGATGGAGCATAGCGCTACGCCTGCGTGCCCGGCTCGTTCGACCAATCGATGATCGTTTCGACCGTATCGAGCAACTGCTTGAGAACGAACGGCTTGATCAAGTACCCGCGGCTGTGCAGCCCCGCTTGCCGGGCCTTCACCAGCGTATGCCCCGCGTCCCAGCCGAACTCGCTCATCAGAATCAGGGGAACCGGGTGAATCATGCGCTTCAGCCGCATCATCAACTCGTAGCCCGTCATGTCCGGGAGCTTGATGCCGGTTAGGACTACGTCATACCGCGAATCGCGGAGGCTGTGTTGATAGAGCGATTCCGCTTCGTCGCCGCGCTGGGCGGTCTCGACGACGCAGCCATATTTTTCGAGCAAACAGTGAGCACTGGTCCGCACGGCCGATTCACCATCCACCACCAACACGCGGCGGCCGCGCAGTTTAGGCCGGTCATCATGCGTCAGCACGCAGGCCGGAATCGCTTCGGCCGGCGCCATTTTCCGACCGACCTGCTGAATGACCGCCTTAATCTCACGGGCCCGATTGACAATGTCGTTGAGCCGTTCCGCGACGGCCGGATCGGCGCCGTTGTATTGCTGGGCGACCATCGTGGCATCGTTCAAAATGGCATCAATGGGGAGAGCGACTTCGCTGTGAATCAGCTCGACACTTTCCTGCGCCGCATTCGCCCGCTGCGCGACGAGCAGATCGAGCGTGTTGAGCGACATGGCCACATCGCGGCAGAAGATCTCGAGAAACTGCAGATCGCTGTCGGTGAACGCCCGTGGCTGCGGACTCTCGACATTAAACGTGCCGATCACCAAGCTGTGCATTTTCAGCGGCACGGTGAGCGAACTCTTCGCCCCCTGCACGCCTTGCAGATAGAGGGGATCGTTGGCGGTGTCTTCGCACAGATAGCTCTTGCCAGTCGCGGCGACAAACCCGGTCACGCCGTTCTTCTCTTTGCAAACATGCAGGTTGCGCTGGGCCGCTTCGGGGTCCATGCCCACTTCCAGCAAGGGGACGAGCTCCTTGGTTTTGTGATCGACCAGGCGAATCTCGACCACGTCGAACTTGAGCAAATCCTTGATGCAGTGCAGGATGTTCGCTTTGAGAATTTCGACCCGCTCTTCGACCGACATCTCAAAAATCTCATCCGGCTTGAGATCGGCCAATTTACGGCCCGCGTCTTGAATTGCGGAAAGTTTGTGCCGCTGCTGCGTTTCAACGGTGACGTCGCGGACCGTGACGACCAGGTTCTTGCTCTTCTCTTCAGGGTCGATAACGGGCGCCGCGTGCAAATGAAAATAGCGATTATCAACGGTGCGGAGCAGCGAACTGATTTGATGATTCGTGCGGAGCGCGGCCCGCAGAGGGGAGGCTTCGGTGCCGACAATCTCGGGGTTGCCGAGCGCGGCGAAGAAATGCTCGCCCACAATGTTGCCGCGATTGGCCCAGTGACGCAGCCGCTCGTTCGCCCAGAGAATGATGCACTCGCTATCGAGCAGGGCCATCGCATCGGGCATGCCCTCAAGGATGCGATCGTTCTCCAGCAAGCGGCCCAGCCGGAGCGCTTCGGTAAAGCGCTGGGCCGCGATATAGATTCCATCGAAGCTTTCGCGATTGAGCCGGGCCAGCGCGCGGAGCGGATTATGCACTTCGACGATGTCGCACGTCGAACTGATCGAAACGGGCAACGCGTCCGTTTCACCCGCCACAAAGAGTATTTTTGGTTTACCGCTCACGTCCCGCTCCAGCACGCTGCGACGCTCTGACCCTGTTGGATTATAGGATGTAGATGCGTTGTGTTCAACGTAAGAATCATTTACTCCAGGGCCACGCAATTGTTCCGGCAACGCAAAACTCGGAATTGGGAGGGCGAGGCTCCTGCCGAGCCGTGGGGCGGAAAACATGTCGTTTCGCGATTCCGGCTCCGCAGGAGCGTCGCCCTCCCAGGGATCCCTCGGTACTCGCGGTACTCCGCGGCATAACAGGGAGAGGGAACAGAATTAACTATTCTTCTGCGTCCAGCGTGTCGTCGTCATGCATATCGACCCGCGCGGTTCGGCGGCGCGAGTTGTCGCCGAGATGGGGCCGAGGCGGACCGGGCGAGCCAAAATCGATCCCTTCGCCGAAGTACCGCTGGCGGGCTTCAGGGTTGGCAAGCACTTGTTGCGGCGTGCCGTGGCAGAGCACGCGCCCTTCATGCACCACGTAGCTGCGATCAGTGATTTGCAGTGTTTCGCGCACCTGGTGATCGGTAATCAGGATCGAAATGCCGCGTCCCTTCAGTTCGCGAATCACGCCTTGAATGCTCTGAATGGTGACGGGGTCGATGCCGGTGAAGGGTTCATCAAGCAGGATGATTTCCGGTTCGCCGATCAAGCACCGAGCAATTTCCAGTCGGCGACGTTCACCGCCGGAGAGTCGGCCGGCGTTGTTTTTGCGAATATGCGTAATCTTGAATTGTTCCAAGAGTTCATCCGTCCGCAGCTTCCGCGCGCGGCGATCCATGCCGAGCAGTTCCATGACCGCGAGCAGGTTTTGCTCGACCGTCAGCTTGCGAAAGACGCTCGATTCTTGGGCCAGGTAACCCATGCCACCATCTTTCGCCCGCCGATACATGGGCCAGCGGGTGACATCTACGCCGTTGAGAATCACTCGCCCGGCATCGGGTTCGACCATGCCGCAGGTCATGCGAAAGCTGGTCGTCTTGCCCGCCCCGTTGGGACCGAGCAGCCCGACCACCTCGGCCGCTTCGACCTCAAAGCTCACGCCATCCACGACGCGGCGGCGGCCATACGTCTTCACCAATCCCTGCGCTTCCAAAATCGGCATGTGGGCGTTCTCCGTAACGCGGCGTTCGTCGTAAGCGAATTCAGCGAATTCGTCCCATCCGCTGAAAATGAGGCAGAAACATCGGTCGGTTCCAACTATGGGGCCAATAGATGACCAGCGCTTTGCCGATCAGCAAATCGCGCTTCAGATAATCGCTTTCATCCCAGTAGCGGCCGTCCGAGCTGCTGGGGCTGTTATCGCCCATGGGAAAGTATTCGTCGGGGGCAAGTTGGAAACTCACTTGTCGGCGATTCTTCGTTTCGAACAAGCCGCTACTGCTCCACAAATCGGGAGAGGCCAGTACGTCCTGTAGGGGCGGCTGGCCGGGTGCGGCCGCTCCATGTTGATACGAGGTCAAATAATCCGTGGCGAAGTACTTGCTCCGCTCATCAATGGCGATGTAATACTTGTCGCGAAAAATCTTTAGCTGCGAAATCTTCGCTCGCAAACCGCTCACGCCGACGCCGGCGGGCTCCAGATCGAGCCCATCCTGAGCGTTCCACTGGGGCGCCACGATGCGGTCGGATTGGTAGTAGGTTGGCTGATCAAAGGTCACCGCCCGCCCATTCACATACAACTGCACTTGATGATCGCAATTTGTTAGCCGCAAGCGATAGCTGCCCGCTCCCTGAACCGCCGTGGCGGCCGTAGGATTCGGCACTTCCTTTGACTTCTCATCGACGAAAGGTAAGGGATTCCCCGCGGCATTCGTGCGCGTGAGCGTGGCCTGGCCCGTTTTCACATCAAGGGTGCAGCGCTGATGCACCCCCGCCCGGACCAGATCGAGCGCGATGGTACCTTGAGAATCCTGCAATTCAGCCAGGCACTCGACCGCCAAATCGTTGACCCAGTGGTTTCCCAAATAGGTTTCATTGCACGGGACACCTGGACCAGCGAGCTCCGGATCGTACAGCAACTTGGCTTCGCGCGAACTCAAGAGCCTCCCTGGCACTTCATCCAGCTCCACATGATTGTTCGGGGTCGCTGAATAATATCCCTTTTGCGGCGCCCATTCGTCCGATTCCGAATTAACGTAAACCGACGTGTTATACGCATACAGATCGGTAATCAATTGACCGCGCCGCTGCGCGACATCCGGCGGCAAGCGATTTTCCAGCGTCATCGTCTCCCAATCATCGTAGGAAGGCGGCAGGTGCCGATACCGCAGCCAGGCGGTGCCGGCGGGAACTTCCGCACAAGTGAACGATTTGCCGCCGTCCGTACTTTTCCAGGTTGCGGTTGCGGCGCCAACGGCGGCCGTATCTCGCCATCGCGCCGGCCAGCCGATTTTGACGAGCGCAGGAGGGATGTGGTCTGTGTCATCAACAATCTGCAGCATTGCCGTCAACTTGTGGGGTGGCTTGCGGGCGATCACCTCCGATCCAGCCGGGTCGGTGGCCGGCCGAACGTAGACATTGCCGCCAGCGACAGTCAGTTGCTCGCCCGGCAGCCCGACCAGCCGTTTGATGTAGTTCTGCGTCGATTCGGCGGGAAACTTGAAAACGATCACGTCCCACCGCTGGGGCTCGGCAATCTCATAGGCGAACTTGCTGACGATGATCCGGTCGCCGCTGAAGGAACCTTCGTTGGCGTTGCCGCGCGGATTGTAGGTATGCACGAACCGACAGATGGGACAAGTGCCGGAGATTACATGCTGGCGGGTCAGAAAGCCCGCGCGATCAACCTCG
>JAYTUF010000387.1:0-7337 GCA_043744755.1 Anatilimnocola sp. | reverse complement strand
TGGCCACGCGCGGTTCTCCGTTACGATTGCGACATGCTTGAATCGACGTCACATTTCGCGCAACCACCTAAACGTCCGGTCACGCGCGGCGAACTGATCGCCTGGGCGCTCTGCGATTGGGCCAACAGTGCCTACTCGACGCTGTCGATCACGCTGCTGGTGTTCTATCTCACCGAGCATGTGCTGCCGGAAGACAAGCCTCTGCAGGTGCTGGGCGTGGAGATCGACGGCAAACGAGTTTGGGCCTGGGGACTGGGACTTTCGATGTTTTGTGCCGCCTGGCTCTCGCCCGTGTTGGGCGCCATGGCCGACGCGCGGGCCAGCAAATGGAAATGGCTAATTGGCACCTCGCTGCCCGGCGCTGCGTTCGCAACCGCCATCGCGCTGGTCCCCATGTCGCAGCCGGTGCTGGTGTGCGTGCTGTTTTTCCTGACCAGTCTCTGCTTTGAGCTCTCGTTCGGTTTCTACAACGGCTTTCTACCGGAACTCTCCGACGAGAAATCGATGAACCGCATCTCCGGTTTCGGATTCGCGGCCGGCTACTTGGGGGGCGGCCTGGCTTTGGTGGTGGCCTTGGGAGTCGCGATGCTCGGGCCCCAAGTCGGCCTGCGAACGGAAGCCGCCTGTCTGCAAGCAGGCCTGGTCGTGATGGGCCTGTGGTGGGCCATCTTCACGCTGCCTGCCGCTTTTCTGCTCCGCGATCGAGCCATTCCTCGCAGTCAACAACTGGGGATTGGCAGCACCGCCATCGTCGCCCTGCGTGAAGTCTGGCACACGCTGAACAACGTCCGCAGCTACAGCGTGCTGTCTCTCTTTCTGCTGGGCTTTTTGATCTACAACGAAGGGATTCAAACGGTCATGAGCCAGGCGCCGGTCTTCGCCGACAAGGTGCTGAACATGAAAGCCAAGGAACTGATTCCCGTCGTCCTGATGATTCAGTTCCTCGCCATGCCCGCCGCCCTCGCGGTGGGTTGGATTGCCGAGCGCGTCGGCGCCAAGCCCACGTTGCTGGTCTGCCTGCTGGTCTGGTGCGGCCTGCTGATGTGGGCTTACTTCATCCGCACTAAGCAAGAATTCTGGGTGATGGGGGCGATCCTCTCCCTGGTAATGGGCGGCACGCAGGCAGTGAGCCGGGCCATCATGGGGGCCATGACGCCGGTCGCCAAAACCGCCGAATTCTTCGGCTTCTTCAATCTCAGTTGCCGCGCGACAAGCATGGTCGGCCCCATTCTGTTCGTCGAAGTTCTGAAGCGAAACAACAACAACGCCAACCTCGCCATCCTCAGCCTGCTGGGATTTATAGTGGCCGGACTAATCGTCGTCTCGTTCGTAAACCTGCCCCGCGGGATGCAACAGGCCAAGGCTTAGAGTCGTCGTTCGCTCAACGCAAGAACGTAGCTCAGTCATTCCATGACTGAGATGAATGCAATCATGGAATGGCTTGCGTATGTAAGCACTTTCGCGGCGCGAAAGGCGACGAAGGATTTCTAGCAGCTTTCGGCTTAGGTCGCCCGCCTTCTCTTGACGTTACGAGCCTCGATAGCTTGGGGCTACGGCGCGCTGGGGGCGAACTGGGCTGCGGCTCAATCCGTGCCGATGAATCCGCTGCGCTCGCCAGCGGCACCGGTGGAACTGACGAGGCCGGCGAAGGCTATTCAGCAAGTACAAGCCACCGGAACCGCTGCCGCCGCCACTGCAATTGACGCTGCAGCGAGGTTGAGGTGTCTCGCGATGGGACTGTACACAGGGCCATCGACCACTTTTGGAAAGTCTCGGAGAGAAGGCCTACTATCCCACACATCCCAGATCATTTCTTCTTGTGTTTGGCGCGTGATCGCCAATATCCCGGTCTCTGAGAAGTGTGAGCCACGGCGAGGACGCTGATGGCGTCCGCCGTAAGCTGATAAACGATCACATAGGGATATCCGCTGAGCCGAACTCGGCGGACGTTGCCTGGATTGCGCTTGAGCTCGTAGAGCGGGTAACGCTCCGGCGCGGCGGAAATTTCCCTTAAAGCGTCGGCAACGAGATCAGCAAATCTCTGCGCTGCTTGTGGACTCCGGGCTTCATACCACTCAAAGGCTTCTCGCACCTCGTCCTTGGATTCGTCCAGGATGATCAGCTTCATTACGGCAGGGCTCGCTGGCGCAGGGCCTGGAGTTCGGCCAAAAACTGGTCGCCGCTGGTGAATTTGGCCGTCCCGTCGTCGAGGGAATTAATGCGCCGATGCACTTCCTGTTCAAACTCGGGATCAACCGAGATTGTGGAATCATGGGACGTGATCGGCAGACTTTCCAGTAGCTGCTGGGCGAGTTCCTCCCGCTCCGGCGGTGAAAGTTGCAAAGCCTGGGTGCGAATCGCGCTCAAAGTGGTCATCACGGATTTCCTTGGGGGATGCATGTCCCGATCCTTCATGATACCACTTGCCCCGTTTGGCAGTTCAGTTTTACCCACCATCCCGTAAGCTCCGCATAAACGGTTCGGGGTACGTCGGCAGTGAATCGGACGTGAGTTGTGAATGAAATAGTCGTGCAGGGCAAGACCTAGCCAGTCGCCTTGAACTCGAGTGATGCGGTTTCGATGGCGTGCTAGCACGCTTTGTTAACATCGCCCACCTTCTCTTGACGTAACCAGCCCGGATCAGCAGAATCCCTGCCGCGAGTAATTCTGCCAGCGGGCGTATCTCATGCAGCTGTGTCTCATGCAGCAGTGGCCCATCACGACGAAATTCGTTGCCGCGTTCGCGGTGTGGGGGTGCTGCGCGCTGGGAGCGAACGTCTCTTTAGCTCAATCGGTGCCGGCGAATCCGCTGCGGTCGGCAGTGAGATCAGCCGAGCTAACCCGGCCAGCGAAGACCATTCAACAGGTGCAGGCGACGGAACCGCCGCCGCCGTTGCAACTGTCCCCCTCGCAACCTGAGTTAAGACCGCAGCCAATTCCGCGCGAGTCTGCGTCGGTCCTCGCGCCGGATCCAATGCAATATGCCGAAGGCGATCCGAACTTGGGTTGGCCTGCCGAGGCGCCGGCTCAGCAGCATTACGGAACAGGTCAGGGCTTCGGTCATCCGCCACGCGAACCTTGGTTCTCCCACGATAACCCGAATGATCCCGCGCGGCACACTGGCTGGGGCGATCCGCTCACCGGCACCAGTTGGCTGAACCGGCCCTGGTACTGGGGCGTATTCATTGGTGGGATGCTGGCCGACGATCTGGTCGCCGGACATGTTGAAGCCGATAGCGCTCCAATCCTCGGCATGAGACTGGGGCACGACTTCGATCACTTCTGGGGCTGGGAAAGTCGTTACGCTTATGCTCGCACCGAACTGTTTACCGGGGCGGGTGTGCCGATTGTCGAACCGGGGCGCGATTACTTTGTTGATGTCGCTCTGCTGTATTACCCCTGGGGCGATTCCGCCTGGCGGCCTTACCTGCTCGCGGGGGTCGGCTTTGCGAACTTCCGTTATGTGAACGATCTGGGGCGGGCGATCGACGACACGGCGCTCACTATTCCGCTGGGCTTCGGCCTCAAACGCTACTATTCTCCCTGGTTCACGCTCCGCTTCGATGCCGTCGATAACTGGTCGCTCAGCGGCGGCCATCTCGATTCGATGCACAACTTCAGCCTGATGGCCGGCGTCGAGTTTCGCTTCGGCGGCCGCCGCCCCAGCTACTTCCCCTGGCACGGCAACACATCGTATTGGTAATCTGTTTCTACGCCAACATCTCGCTCATCACGTGCCCATGCACGTCGGTCAAACGAAAGTCGCGGCCCGCGTAACGATACGTCAACCGCTCATGATCCAGGCCCAGGCAGTGCAAGAGCGTGGCCTGCAGGTCGTGTACATGCGCGGGTTTGTCAACGACATGAAAGCCCAGGTCGTCGGTGCTGCCGAGCGTGATGCCCGGCTTGATGCCGCCGCCGGCAAACCACATGGTGTAAGCCTGCGGGTGATGATCGCGGCCGAGGCTACGGCCGAGCGCGGTGTTCGTCTCGACCATCGGCGTGCGGCCGAACTCTCCGCCCCAAACCACGAGCGTGCTGTCGAGCATTCCCCGCTGCTGCAAGTCAGCGACGAGCGCCGCGGAAGCCTGATCCGTCGCGCCGCAGTTCTTCCGCAGGTTCCCCGCAACGTCGCTGTGGGCGTCCCAGCCTTCGTTGTAGATATTGATAAACCGTACGCCCCGCTCGACCATTCGTCGCGCGAGCAAGCAGGCTCGCGCGAACGAAGGCTTGTCTGGATCGCAGCCGTAGAGCGCGAGCGTCTTGGCATCTTCCGTTTTCAGATTGAGCAAATCAGGCGCGGAAGTTTGCAAGCGATAGGCCATTTCATAGGACTGAATGCGGGTGGCGATCTCAGGATCGTTCAGCGTGGCGAGCCGCTCGCGATTCAAATTGCCGACCAGGTCGAGCGTGTCGCGCTGGGCCCGCGCATCAATGCCTGCCGGGTTCGTCACATTCAAGATCGCATCGCCCTGATTTCGCAGTCGCACGCCCGTGTAACCCGACGACATGAAGCCGCTGTTCCAGTTCGCCGCGCCGCCGCTGATCCCCGCGCCGGTGGACATCACCACAAAGGCCGGCAACTCGCTGCTCTCGGTGCCCAGGCCATAGAGCACCCACGAACCCAAGCTGGGACGGCCTGGTTGCGAGAAGCCCGTGTTAAAAAGGAGCTGTGCCGGCGCGTGATTGAACTGGTCGGTGCGACACGATTTGACGATGCAGATCTGATCGGCCACCTTGGCCAGATGAGGCAACATCTCCGAGAGTTCCGCGCCGCTCTCCCCATGCTTGGCAAACTTGAAGCGCGGCCCCAGGCAGGCCGCATCCGAGCGGATGAAAGCGTAACGCTGGCCGCCGATCACTTCGGGCGGGATCGATTTCCCTTCGTACTCGGCCAGTTTGGGTTTGTAATCGAACAAGTCGAGCTGACTGGGCGCACCGGCCATGAACAAGTGAATCACCGCCTTGGCTTTGCCGGGGAAGTGCGGGGGCTTGGGCGGAAAGGGATTCGCGAGCTTGGCGGTTTCATCCGCTGCGCGGACTTGTGTTCCGGCGAGCAGAGACGCGAGCGCGACTTTGCCGAGGCCGATGCCACAATCGTGGAGGAATTGGCGGCGGGCGAGGTATGGAGGTTGAGTTTGTTGAAGTGGTTTCATGGAAAGGGCTTTGCGAAATTGATTTCGGGAACCACCGGCTTGAAGCCGGCGGCTCAAACTCGGATCGGTTTTCATTGCTTTAATCCGCGCCAAAGAATCAGTTCTTGGTAATCGCCTCATCGAGATTCAGCATCGCCCGCGCGACTAAAGTCCAGGCTGCCCGTTCGATGGAATCGCCTTCACCAAGTCCGGCGACCGCGGCGGCATCGAGTTCCTTGTTCTTCAAGCGCTCGAGCTGCTGCGTGTAGAACTTCAGCAACAATTGAACTTCATGTTCCGTCGGCGGCCGCGTCAGGCAGCGGCGGAAGATCTCGATTGCCCTTAACTGTGCGTCAGTCTCGCGGGCGCTCACCTGTTTCCCAACGGCTTGCGCGGCTTCCAGGAACACCTGGTCGTTGAGCAGCGTCAGCGCTTGCAAGGGGGAATTGCTGGTCTCCCGCCGCGGCACGCAGGCTTCGCCGCTGGGGGCATCGAACGTGAGGAGCATGGCGTACGGTGCCGTTCGCTTGGTGAAGGTATAGAGCGCCCGGCGGTAACGATCTTCGCCTGGACTCACATTCCACGCGAGCGGGCCGTAGGTTCCTTCCGAAGTAACGCCCGCGGGTTGCGGCGGAAAGACGCTGGGGCCACCGAGCTTGGGCGAGAGCAAGCCGGATGTCTTCAGCACAATATCGCGAATCATTTCCCCTTCCACTCGATGGCGAGGAAAGCGGCCGAGCAACAGATTCTCGGGATCAGCGGCCTGCAGTTCCGGCGTAATGGGCGAAGCCTGTTGATACGTGGCACTGAGCATGATCGTCTTGTGCAACTGTTTGATCGACCAGCCCCGCTTCGGCAATTCCAGCGCCAGCCAATCGAGCAACGCAGGATGCGTCGGCGGCGAACCTTGATAGCCAAAATCATCGGTCGTTTTGACCAGCCCGCGGCCAAAGAAAGCGGCCCAGTGTCGATTCACGGTCACCCGCGCGATCAACGGATTCTTGCCGCCCACCAGCCAGCGGGCGAACTCCAGGCGATTGGCCGGTTGCTTTGATTTTCCATCCATCAGCAACGACAAAACCCGCGGCTGCACTTCTTCTTTGGGCTGCAAATACTCGCCCCGCTGATGCAGATGAGTTAGTCGCGGCTGGGAGGCCGGCCGCTCTTGCATCACCAGCGTCGTGGGCGCCGTCGGACGCTGCGCCTTCAACTGCTTGATCTTGGCATGTTCCGCGGCCAGCTCGGGCGCGACATCGAGAAAGTACCAATACAGGCGAGACTGTTCATGTTCACTGCGATCTTTGGTCGCGATGTGCAAAATTCGCTCGACATCGCAGGGCAAGTCCGTGGCGGTGGCATTCTCGTCCCCCGTGGCCCAGATGCGAAAGCGGCCCAGTCCTGCGGCGTAGTATTTTTCAAACAGCAATTGAACTTGAATTGCCTTTGCGCCGATCAGCGGCTCCTTGAGGCGAAACACGGCGGTGTGATCGGTGCCTTGACGCCCGTTGATCGACCAGCCAGTCTGCGGATCGCCATCGATGGCTGCGGCAGCGTTGTTTTTGCCGCTCGCAAAACTCTGTGACGGCTCGTGCATCGCGTATGGCTTATCACCCGCATGGAGCTTGATTTCGCTGAGCCAAAAGTCTCCTGGCGGACCTTCATAGGCCACGCGCCCGGGGCCACCCTTCGGCAACCGATGATCCCATTTTGCTTCCAACTTGATCGCGGTAATGCGCGGCAGCTTGCTCTTAAATTGCACTTCATACACGTCCCGCTTGCTGAAATCCCCGCTGGCGAAGATGGACTGATCCGCTTCGATCGTCAGGCTCGGCAAACCGCTGCTGGCTGCCGTCGGTTCAAGCAATTCCCAGCGGACGGTCTTCGCCGCCTCGCGTTGTTGCCAGGCGACGAGTGCCTTGTCAATCAGTTCCTGACGGACCAGTCCCGGGTGCTTGTCGGTTGGTTCGTTGCGCCGGCTGCCGAGACTAAGGCGAAGTTTGCCCAGCGTGTGCCCCGTGCCATAGTCTTGCCGCACCACAATGGTCCAGCGCGATTTACCGGCGAACTTCATTGGCTGAGCGAGTGTGAAAGTGGCCGTCCGATTCACATTCCACTTCCCCGGACCGTGAATGGCCCAGCCCGTGTTGGCTTTGCTATCGAGCATGTCGGCCGCGGGAAACATCTCCTGGGCGAAATCAGCGG
>JAYTUF010000386.1:0-1923 GCA_043744755.1 Anatilimnocola sp. | reverse complement strand
CGATTGCCGAGCAACTGCCGGAAGCAGAGTTGTTCCTGCTGATGGGGGCCGATTCGCTTAACGATCTGCTCACCTGGCGGGAGCCTGCCCGCATCTGTGAACTTGCCTGGCCGGTTGTTTCCCGCCGCGCCGATGCGCCGGAGCCAGATTTTTCGACGCTCGCTCACCTGGTTCCCGCCGAACGGTTGGCGATCATGCAATCGCGGCGGCTGCAAATGCCAATTATTCAATTCAGCAGCACCGACCTTCGCGCCCGCGCCGCGGAGGGTCGCAGTCTCCGCTATCGCACGCCGCGGGCCGTGGAGCAGTACATCCGCGCGCAGCACCTGTATCTGCCGGAAAATCCAGCCTGAGATTCAGCTATTGGTCCGCCAGCCGATAACCCACTCCCACTTCGGTGAACAGCATCCGCGGGCGGGCACCAGCGGCGTGCCTCCCGACTTGGCAACCTGATCGACTTTGCTGCGCAGCGAGTTGGGCATGGTCCCGCCCCATTGCTGTACATACTTTTCGATGGCGTCAGCTGAGCCTTTGCGAATCTGGCGGCCGTCAAAATCAACGCCGCTCATCCGCGTGCTGGCGGAGAAGGGAATGAACTTGGCGTGCAACTTATCGAGGTCGCGTCCCCGCAGGCGGGCAGAAACGCCATCGCTTGCCGATTGCCGAGCGTGATGGTGCCGGTCTTATCCAGCAGCAGCACATCAATATCGCCCGCCGCTTCCACCGCTCGTCCCGACATGGCGACCACGTTGGCCTGGCTCAAGCGATTCATCCCCGCAATGCCGATGGCAGACAGCAAGGCACCAATGGTCGTGGGAATCAGACAGACCAAGAGCGCGACCAGCACCGTGATGGTGATCGGCGAACCTTGCCCGGCCACGAGTAAGCTGTATTGCGAAAACGGCAACAGCGTGGCCGTGACGAGCAGGAAAATGATCGTGAAGCCAGCGAGCAAAATAGCCAGGGCGATTTCGTTGGGCGTCTTCTGCCGCTTGGCCCCTTCGACAGGATCGCCAGCGAGGCCATCTTCATTTCAAAGGCTTCCGTCGCCGTGGCCCAGAGTGCGGAGTTCACAATGCCGAAGCGGGTTTCTTTCCCTTCCATATTGCCGCCGGACTGTGTTTCATCCGCAGCTACTCTGGCACCTGCTTCCATGAGGAGCGGCGTACTTTGTTGTTCGCAAACGACACAAGTATCAAGATGCGCTGGTTTCGAATTCGGGAAATACTTCCGGCAAGTGACCAAACGTGTCCAGTGCCGGTCGTCTAATAGAAGGAGAAAAAGCCGTCGTCGTTTCGGAATGATGACGGGAGGCTGACTTCAGCCAGAGGGTGTGACTGGAATTAGTCCGCGTACCACCCATACGAGTTATTATCAAAGTTATTACGATGTTATCGGTAAGATGTTATCAGATATTCTCGCCGAGAACAGTAACTCATTGCCATATCAGGAGTTGCGCTCAAGTAGCGGCCGACCGAAAGGCAGCGAAATTGTGTTGGAAAGTGTTATCACCGGCCGATGTGTCGTCTTTCGCTCCGCGAGGAAACGTCCTTTTGCGGAGCGAGAGGCGACAATCAGAAGTGTGGCTCTCGAAAAAGCACGAGTTGAAAAACTCCGGGGGTTCTTCATCGTCCACCGTCGCCGTTTCCGTGATTCCGAGGTGCAAGCGATGAAAAACTCAGGCCATTGTTCACCGAACGGGATGGAATCATCACATGAAAGCCTTTTCGCTCTGGCTCGCCGGCGGCGGCATCAAGCCGGGCATCACCTACGGCAACACCGACGACTTCGGCTATCACTCGGTCGAGAATGTCGTCCACGTCCACGACCTGCACGCCACGCTGCTGCACCTGCTAGAGCGGTTCCAATTTGGGTGTAGCGTGCCTAGCGATAGTGCTATCTAGGTTTTTGGCGGAGTTTCGC
>JAYTUF010000385.1:0-1926 GCA_043744755.1 Anatilimnocola sp. | reverse complement strand
GTGGGTCCATTCGTGTTTGAGGGACCAGAAGAAGCGTTCCATGACGGCGTTGTCGTAGCAGCAGCCGGTGCGGCTCATCGAGCATTGGATGCCGAGCGTGTGCAGGGTGTGTTGGTAGTCGTGGCTGGTGTACTGACAGCCTCGGTCACTGTGGTGCAGCAGGTCTTTGCCGGTAGGGCGGCGTGCCTCGACCGCGTGGCGCAGGGCTTCGCTGACGAGTTCCGCGGCCAGTGAAGGACTCATCGCCCAGCCCACCACCTTGCGACTGAACAGATCGAGCACGACGGCCAGGTAGACCCACCCCTGCGTGGTGGCCAGGTACGTGATGTCAGTCACCCACTTGCGATTGGGAGCCGTCGCCGTGAAGTCTTGAGCGAGAACATTCGGTGCGGGCACTCGGGTCGGATCGGCCCGGGTCGTGGTCGGCGTGAAGCGTCGCACGAGGCGACTTTTCAAGCCCAACTTTCGCATGGCCCGAGCCACCGTGTTGCGGCACGCCGCTTCCAACTCGGGCTGTTCTCGCAGAGAAATCACAATCTTTCGGCGGCCGTAAATGCCGTGCGAATCGGCGTGAACCTGCCGCACCGCCTGCTGAATCCGCGCGTGCCGCCGCGCGCGAGGACTCTCCGGCCGCTCCAACCACGCGTAGTACCCCGACGTGGAAACCTCCAGCACCTTGCACAACGCGGTCACGGAGAACAGGTCGCGGTGTTGACGAATCCAGGCGTATTTCACAGCACGTCTTTCGCGAAATACGCCGTGGCTTTTTTTAGGATGTCACGCTCCAACTCGGCTCGCCGCAGTTCGCGCCGCAACCGATCGACCTCGGCCTGCAACTCATCGACTGATGCGCCCTCGCCGCACGCAACCGGCTGGGGAGCCAAGCGAGCATGCCACTTCCGCAGACTCTGCTCACCCACCCCCGCCGACTTCGCCGCCGCCGCAATCGAGTAACCTTCCACTGTCACCAAACGGACCGCAGCAACCTTGAACTCCTCCGTAAACACACGCTTCGTCCGAACTGCTGGAACTGACTTCTGAACCATCTTTCAAACCTCCGTTGGGGATCATGACCCGCCCCAACGATGTCCGAAAGTCCTGGGCCTTCGCATCCTGATCACTCGGCGTTGTGCCCAGTCCGCCGCCGACGAGCACGTTGTAGCCGATGAGCTGACCTGCTTCGACCACCGCCAAGAGGCCCAGGTCCTGGGTGTACACGTCAATACAGTTGTCTTCCGGCAGTGCGATGCCGGTCTTGAACTTGCGCGGCAGGTAAGTATTGCCGTAGATGGGCTCGACATCGGGTCCAGCCGATTGCTCGGCGACTTTTTCTTTGTCCACCCAGATCTCAAAGTAGGCGCGGGTCTGGGGTGCGAGGTGCCGAGCGATCGCGTCGGCCGTGGCTTGGAGGCGATCATGCACGCCATCGTTGTGATGGGGTGCCGGGCAGCACATGACGTTCCGCTCGACATCACCGCAGGCGGCCAGAGTGGTCAGAAGTGCCCCATTAATCTCGTGGATGGTCTGCCATAGGTTGCTCTTGACGATGCCGTGCAATTGAAAGCCCTGGCGGGTGGTGATGCGCAAAGTGCCGTTACCCAGCCGCTCGCCCAAGTTCAGTTCGGTCAGGAACTGATCCGCGGTGAGTTTCCCGCCTGGCACCTTGGTTCGGACCATGAAGCTGTAGGATCTGCCGGCCTTGCCCGCCCCGGCTGCGCGCTGTTTGCGGGCGTCGCGGGCGTCTTGCTGATAGGTGCCATGGAACTTCAGCAGGCCCGTGTTGTCCGAGCTGACATTGGGCGTGTCGCGTGCGAGTTCCTCAGCAATCGTGCCGCGCAGGAACCGGCTGTTCTCCTTGACGATTTCCAGCTTCGCCTTTTTAGTTTCCTCAACCATAGTTTCCTCAGCCATAGTTTCCTCAACCAT
>JAYTUF010000384.1:0-7380 GCA_043744755.1 Anatilimnocola sp. | reverse complement strand
AGCGAAAGACGACTCTCAAGGCTGAGACGGCAAGGTCTTGAGCAGCGCTATCGTCGCCCAAGCGGTGCCCCAATAGGTGGCGGTCTCTTCGACCTTGTTCTTTCTGCCTTCTTTAGTTCCCTTCACGGGTCACGATCCATCGGCTTGCTGCGTGGTGATGAGAATCTGCTGCGCCTTTTTCACGACGGTATCGTCCGGCTTCACAGCCGCCAGTACGAGGGCATATAGCGCCTGACCTGTGCCGAGAGCATCGCTGGGGTCGGCCAAGTTGAGCTTCAGCTCGCAGTCGAGCCAGCAAGCGCGGTGGCAGTTCGGTCATTTCGTCGAATGACATGGCCAGGAAGCGGTACAGGTAATTCCATAGCCTTTGCACATGAACGTCACGAAAACCCCATTCGGCGACGAGCTACGCCAGTTGCGGTCGGGTGACGTTGTAGAGGTCAAGCATGAAGGCGAAAAAAGGTAAAGTGCCGGAGTTGGACGGATGACGCTGAGCGCGTTATCGTATTCAATTCATCCTTCCCTGTGAGAGGCCCCCCATGTTCCCGCTAACCCGCCGCGAGTTTCTGCAAACCACTGGCTCACTAGCTGCCGCGGGACTGCTGACCGCGGAAGCCTATTCAGACGACAAAGCAAAGCCGCTGACGGTTCTCTTCTTCGGTGGCGGTTTGCCCGAAGTTGAAAGGGCGTTAGCGGAGCAGTACTCGCTCAAAGCCTTGCAGGGAGGACAGATCAAGGACGGATCGGCCAAGGAGGACAACGTCAAAGGACTGGAACAACTCGCGACGGCGGACCTGTGGATTGGCTCGGCGAACAAGCGGACCTTTCCGAACGATGAGCAGTTGGGCCACTTCAAGAAGTTCCTGGCAGCGGGCAAGCCATGCGTCGGCTATCGCGCGGCCAGCCATGTGTTTCAGAATTGGCTGCCGGCCGATCAGGCCGTGTTTGGGGCGAAATACGGCGGCCATCACCTGCTCGAAAAAGATCCGGTCATGGTGATTGAAACGGTCAAGGGACAGGCCGAGCACCCGGTATTGAAAGGCTTGGAACCGCCCCGCCCGGCGAGCGGCTCGTATGTCTATACCGAACTTTCTCTGGACGTGACCGTGCTGCTGCGCAGCGGCGTGGCAGACGACATGATGCCGCATACCTGGGTCCGCGAGAACAAGGAAACCAAGGGCCGGGCCTTCTACACCCGCTACGATGCGAAGGAGCTGGCGACGAACGAGGTCTGCCGGACGATCTTCCTCCGCGGCATTGCCTGGGCGCTGAACCGAGACCTGCTACCAGCCACGAAACAGGGTTAATGACACCGCGAAATTCCATCCTAAACGGTGAACAATTGCCCGGGTTTTTCACCGCTCGCAAGCCGCAAACCCGAGAGTTACTCAATCTCACGATGAAAAACTCGCGGGGTTATTCAACTCGTTGTTTTCAACGGAAAAGAGGCCTTCGATCCCGATGACTTTGCATTTCGGCGAGCAACTGCGACAGACTTTCGCGAAGCACGCGCAGCGGCCGGCGATTCTCTATCGCGGCGAAGCAATCACCTACTCTCAGCTTCGCGAGCGGGTCGAGCGCTGTGCTGGCTGGCTACAACAATTGGGAGTGCGGCCCGGCGATCGTGTCGTATTGTTCACGCCCAACAAGCTGCCGTTTTTGATCGCGCAACTGGGCGCGATGTTTGCTGGTGGGGTTCCGCTTCCGCTCAATCCGCGATTCACGCGTGAGGAGATGCGCTATTACCTGAACGATAGCGGCGCTCGCGTGATTGTGGTCGGCGACGAACAACGGCAACTGATCGAATCGTTACTGCCAGAATTGACAGACCCGCCCAGCATTGTTGCTGATGTAACTGCTCTCGATCCTCCCGTAGCAACCTTTACCGATCCTCTTTCGCAAGCCGCTGACCCCTGTTTGATTCTGTACAGCTCCGGCACGACCGGCTGGCCCAAGGGCGTGGTGCATACGCACGCGAATGTCGCCAGCAGCTTGCGGGGGCTGGCTGAATGCTGGCGGATGACGCCCGAGGATGTGGTCATCAACGTGCTGCCGCTGTTTCACATTCACGGTCTGGCGTTCGCCACACATTTGACCTGGTCCGTCGGCGGCTGCGTGCGGATTGAGGATGCTTTCGATTCCGAGCGCATGTTGCAGATCATTGGTGAAGGGACGGTCTTCATGGCCGTGCCGCCGATTTATTATCGCCTGCTCGCCGAGCCGGGCTTTCGTGACGCGGCGAAGTCGTGGACGAACGTGCGGCTGTGTACGTGTGGCTCGGCACCGATTCGCACGGAAGTCCTGCCGGAGTTGCAACAGATTCTCGGCCGGCCGGTGATCAATCGCTATGGCATGACGGAGTCGTTTGTCATCAGCAGCCTGCCTCTGGATGGGCCTTGGCCGGATGGCTCCGTGGGTTTGCCGCTGGCAGGCGTGGAATTGCGGATTCAGCGCGGCGATGGTTCGCAGGCGGATGTGGGTGAAGTCGGTTCTGTCATGATTCGCGGGCCCAATATCTTTCGCACCTATTGGCAGCGGCCAGAAGCCACGGCGGCGGCATTTTCCAGCGGTTGGTTCGAAACCGGCGATCTGGGGCAAGTCGATGAGCGAGGCTTTCTCACGCTCGTCGGTCGCCAGCACGATCTAATCATCGTCAGCGGCTACAATGTTTATCCACAGGTTGTCGAGCGAGTGCTGGGTGAGTGTCCGGGCGTCGGCGAGTGCGCCGTGCTGGGGTTGCTCGATGCCGAGCGCGGCGAGCGAGTGGCCGCCGCCATTGTGCGTAGCGATCCCAAGCTGGACGAAAGTCAGATCCAAGCCTGGTGCAGCGACCGGCTGATACACTATCAGCAGCCGAAGAACCTGTTATTTGTTGACGCACTTCCGAAGAATAGCTTGGGAAAAATTCTGCGGCGTGAACTGCGCGAGCAATTCTCAACCCAGTAAAAGGAACCGCATGGATCTCGCCTGGCTGTCACTCGGCGCTTTGATCGCCGTCGTGGCCATCAGTTGCACCACACGGGTCAATCCTGGTTTGGTGGCAATCGCCCTGGCTTGGTGTATTGTGCTCTATGCGGGAACAAGACCTGAGAACAAGATTGATTTGAAGGTGCTCATCGCGGGCTTTCCGGTTGATCTGTTTCTCACACTGCTGGGCGTCTCGCTCCTCTTTGCCCAGGCGGAAGTGAACGGCACACTCGCCCGCGTGGCGTCCGCGGCGCAGCGGCTTTGCCACGGAAATCGCGGGCTCATTCCCATTATGTTCTTCCTGTTCGCCGCCGCGCTCGGTTCGGTGGGACCGGGGAACATCGCCGTGGCAGGGCTGCTGGCCCCGGTTGCGATGGCGGCCGCGGCCAGGCTGAAGATCTCCCCGCTGCTGATGGCCATCATGGTTGGGCACGGAGCCATTGCCAGTACCTGTTCGCCGCTGACCGGGGCGGGAGCAGCGGCCAATAAGATTATGGAAGGAATGGGCCTGGGAAAGCATCCTTGGGAAGTTTTTGGCTACAACGCCGCCGCGAGCGGCATTGCGGCTTTGGCCGGCTTCACGATCTTCGGCGGCTGGCAATTGTTGCTGAGCCGTAAGGAGCCAGCGCCTACCGCGGTCGAATCAACGCCCGAATCCGATCCGCCGCTACCCGTAGCTATCAATCAGGAAACGCAGCCGCTGACCTGGCGGCACCAGGTGACCATGGGCGTGATTGCCGCGCTCGTGATCGGCGTCGTCGGATTTCAAATCCACATTGGCCTGGGCGCTTTCGTCGGCGCGGCCGTCCTGTCGGCTCTACGAGTGGCTGACGAATCGGCGGCGTTTCAAAAAGTGCCTTGGAGCGTCGTGGTGATGATCTGCGGCGTGAGCCTGCTCACCGCTTTGCTCGATAAGACCGGCGGAACCGCCCGCTTCGCTGGCTTGATTAGCGCCATCTCTACGCCCAGTACCGTTTGTCCCGTCCTCGCGCTGTCGACGGGACTGGTCTCGATTTATAGCAGCACCACCGGCGTCGTCCTCCCCGCGTTCCTGCCGATGGTCAAGGAACTGGCAATCGCGCAGCCGGGCAGCGATCCACTCGCACTCTCCCTTTCCGTACTGGTCGGCGGCAACCTGGTCGATATGTCGCCGCTCTCGACCATCGGCGCTCTCTGCCTCGCCGCCAATCCCGACAGCAATGACCGCCGCCGATTGTTCAACCAGTTGCTCGCCTGGGGTTTTGCCTTGGCGTTTGTGGGGGCGGGGCTGAGTTGGGTCTGGTTTGGGAACTACGGTTGACGACTTCGGTGTTGACGGCAGCCAGTGAACGAAGCTCAAACATGAGGCTGATCTTAGGAGTAATTCGTAGTATCCTAAGAGGGGAAACGACGGAACGTAATCGCAAGTACGAGCAGAACGCACATGAGTCGATTAAACCCTAATTCGCTAATTTCCGCGGAAACAATCGCGCAAGCGGTGGAGATGCTGCTGGCCCAATCGCCGCCCGGGACGCAGGTGATCCTGTTTGGGTCGTATGCCCGCGGTGATGCGAACTTCGACAGCGATTTGGACTTTCTGATCGTTCAGCCGACACTCACCAGTCGCCGCGCCGAGATGGTGAGGCTCCGCTCGCTGTTGCGCCCGCTCGGCGTTCCGGCCGACGTTTTGGTCGTCAGCCGTCCGGCTTTTGACGCGTGGAAGGTCCTCCCCAATAATGTGATCAACGCCGCATTCACTGAAGGTAAAGTTTATGAGCACGCCGCCTGATCCAGCAGACGTCTTCCTCGCCAAGGCGCGAGAAGACATTTACCTGGCGAAAAAAGTCAAAGACGATGCAAACGTCTCTGTGGAACAGATGGGTTTCCTCTGCGAGCAGGCGATCGAAAAGTCGCTCAAGTCAGTTCTCACGCACCACAATGTCCGCTTTCGTCGAGGGCACGACCTGGCGGGGTACCTCGACCTGTTGATGGCAGCCAGCATTGCCTATCCGGTGGAACTTGAGGAATGCGTTGAGCTCACGCCGTTCGGCGCCGAGCTGAGGTACGATTACCTGCCGAAGGAAGAATTGGACGCGACCCCGTTCGATCGGGAAGCCACGATCCGGTTGGCAGATCAAGCGATCGAGTGGGCCGCGAACATCGTTTCTGGGCCGTAGACGTCCCTTCGAAGACTGAATTCTCGCGAATTCAGCTACGGGAAACGTTGCGGAGGCCCCGAAAACCGTTTGCGACAGTTTTCGGCGACAGATATAGTGAATGGGTTGATCGGCCGCGACATTTTCCCGCCTTCGTTCGCCGCCTGTCCGCCTGTTCACCTTCCTCCCACCGCGCAGAGTCCTGGCCATGCTTCGTTTCCTGGCTGCAGTTTCCTGGCTTACGATCGCAGTCGGCAGACCGGAAATAGCTCAAGCGGCAGACCCACCCGCGGCGACGACCGAGATCAGCTATTTCAAGCAGGTGCTGCCGATTTTGCGGATGAGAAACTGCACGGGCTGTCATCAGCCCGCCAAACGGGGCGGCGAGTATGTGATGACGGAGTTTGCTGCCTTGCTCAAGGGTGGCGAGTCGGGCAGCGTAGCCATTGTGCCGGGCAAACCGGCGGAGAGCCATCTGCTCGCCCAGATCACGCCGACGAAGGGCAAAGCCGAAATGCCCAAGGACGCCCCGCCGCTGACGGAGCCGGAAATCACGCTGATCAAGACCTGGATTGAACAAGGGGCCAAGAACGATACGCCGGCGTCGAACGTGGCCAAGTACGATGCCGAGCATCCGCCGGAATATCTCGCGCCGCCGGTGCTGAAGGCCGTCAAGTTTTCACCGGCCGGGGATCTGCTCGCGGTGGCCGGCTATCACGAGGTGCTGTTGCACAAGCCGGACGGTAGCGGTCTTGTCGCGCGTCTAGTGGGCCAATCCGAGCGGATCGAAGCCATCGCCTTCTCGCCCGACGGCACGCAGCTCGCAGCCTGCGGCGGTTCGCCGGGTCGCTTTGGCGAAGTGCAGATTTGGGATATTGCCAAGCGGGAACTCAAACTCTCGAAGATGATTGGTTACGACACGCTCTACGGCGTCAGTTGGTCGCCGAACGGCAAGCTGATCAGCGTGGGCTGCCCGGACAACACGCTGCGGGGCCTCGATGCGACGACTGGCGAGCAAGTGTTGTTCAGCGGCGCTCACAGCGACTGGGTGCTCGATACGGTGTTCTCGGTCAACTCCGATCACATCATTACCGTCAGCCGCGATATGTCGATGAAGCTGGTCGAGGTCGCCACGCAGCGGTTCGTCGATAACCTCACCAGCATCACGCCTGGCGCGCTCAAGGGGGGCTTAATCGCCATCGATCGTCATCCCACGAAGGACGAACTGGTCTGCGGAGGATCGGATGGCGAGCCGAAGATTTTCAAGATGGTGCGGACCACCGCCCGCCAGATCGGCGACAACGCGAACCTGCTCAAGGAGTTTCCCGCTCAGCCAGGACGTGTCTTTGGCGTAGCCTATAACAAGGACGGCACCCGCATTGCCGCGGGCAGCAGCCAGGATGGCCGCGGCGAAGTGCGCGTGTACGATACGGCCAATTTCCAGCAGGTCTGGAAGGTGGAGATTCCCGAAGGTGGCGTTTACAGCGTTGATTTCCGTGCGGATGGCAGCTCATTGGCCGTCGGTGGTTTTGACGGTGAAGTGCGACTGTTGAATGCGGCTGATGGCAAATTGCTCAGCAAGTTCCTGCCCATGCAGATTAAGGATAATAATTGAATCAACTTCCGTTCCTCGCGACCACTGGGCTTGTCCCAGTGGGGCGCTCACTGGTCGGCTACCGATCAATATCAATCGAAAAGTTTTCGGCGACCACCGGCCTTGTGCCGATGGGGCCAACAGTGATCGGCTCCACCATCTGCACAGTGAGCGCTCCACGGGAACAAGCCCCGTGGTCGCGAAGAAATCTAGGACTTTTGCCAGTAGCTGGCCAGTGAGCGCCCCACCGGCACAAGGCCGGTGGTCGCGAGGCAATTGGAAATGGGGAAGTTATTCGATTTGTAAACCTAAGACGGCCACCGCGGCGAAGTGAAACAATGATGTTGCCAAGGTCGGCAGCACCCGAATCATAAGGCGAAATTGGATATGCACTACAAACAAACATGCTGCTGGTTGTGCTGGCTCACCGCGCTTCCCATTGCGCTTGCGCTGCTGGCACTGACTTCCGCGCAGGGCGAAGAACTGCCCGCCGGGTTGAAAGTGGTCTCGCTGGAGACTCGGCCCGCGTCGGCGGAGTTGAAGCACCGCTTTGACTACCGGCAGATACTTGTCACCGGCAAGCTGGATACGGGCGAGAGCGTCGATCTGACGCGAATTGCCAAGCCAAATCTCAGCGGTAATGTCGCGAGCATTTCCGCCGATGGTCAACTGCGTCCGCTCGGC
>JAYTUF010000383.1:0-7393 GCA_043744755.1 Anatilimnocola sp. | reverse complement strand
GACAAAAATCGACCGCGGCGCCCGCAAAAACAAGTTCGGCGTGACCTCCAACCCTTCCACTAGATTGCCATAGCGGGCATTCACTTCGCGCTTGATTTCTTCGAGCGACAGACCTTGAGCGGGAACCTGATCAATGCCCGGCAGTGACACCGTTCCCTCGGGATTCACGCGCACGTTGCGACCCTGCCCGCCGGAAAAGAAGCGGCTATCGACGGCGGCTTTTAGTTCGTCCAGCCGCGTGTTGGTCTTGACGGGCGTGACGGTGATGTCGGGAATTTTGTAATACTTCTTGTAGCGTTCTTCGAGCACTTTTTGTACATCGAGAATCGTGAGTCGGGAGGCTTTGAGCTGACCGACGAGCGGCAGGATGATGGTGCCGTCGGTCTGGATGGTTGCTTCGCGGTTGAGCGTGCCATCGATCAGCGATTCAATCCGCAGCACATCGCCGGTTTGCAAGCGATAGGGCTTGGCCGATTCGGATCGAGTGACGCGGTAAATGAACTCCACCTGGTCATCGGTCCGCAAGCGATATTGCTGGACGTGGGGCAGCCGCGACGGGCCGACATATTCGCCTTGTTGAAAAGCCTCCCAGGGAATCGGCCCCCAGTCCTTCCAGCGTTGTTCGCCGCAGCCGTCGCCATTCGCGCAATCGACGCCGTCGATCCGCCGCACGCAAGCGTTGCCTCCAACGCCCGTGTTACACGCATTGCAGGCCGCGGCGTAGTTGGTCGCCTGGGCCTGCACTGTTCGATGCGCGAACGAACTGAGCGCAACGATGAGTGAGGCGAACAGGCAGGTGATGAGTTTCATGGCAGCGATACCTTCGAATGCATTACCGGCGCGACCCGGTGGAACGCGGTTGCGTTGCGACCGGCCCTGCGGATGAATTGGATTTAGCAGGCGTCGTCGGCTGTTCCCAATTTTGGGATGATCCGCCCGTGGCTGCGAAGGTCTGTGGTTCGACCCACTGCACGGGCGGTTGCTTCGCATTGGTCGCGGGTCGCCCGCTCAGCGCGATGAACTCTTGCTCGGCTAACTTCGCGAGCTCCCCTTCCCCCAATCGCTGATGCACGATGGCCAGGTTCTGCCAGCCCGCCGCATGAGGCCGCGTGTTGACACTTTGTTGCAGCAGCCGTTTCGCATCGTTCAACTGGCCATACCGCGCGAGCAGCACGCCCAGCTCGTTGGCAGCTAGATAATGCTGCGGCGCTGCTGACAATGCAGCGCGGAAACACACCATCGCCTGCGGACCTTGCAAGCGATCGGCCTGAACCGACTGCCGCGCGAGACCATTGTGTACCTTGCCCAACCAATACAACGAATCCGCCGCGGCGGGAAGTTCACCAGCCGCAGCCGTCAGCCGGTCGCCCGCATAGCCATAGTAGCGCTGCATGGCGATGACGGGCGAGATTTCGAGCGTTGCCGAGTCCTGCAGCACCGGCGTACGATGGCCGGCGACGATCTGCTCGACCTGCATCGGCACCGTCGCGGCGGCGCCGTGCAGCGCGAAGTCTTCCGCTTCCGCGAGCGCGGTTAGTCCTTCCTCGAGCGCGTGGCTATAGCCGCTGGTTCCTTCGGCCGCATCGAGCGATTGCGTCGCCAGTCGGAGCGCATGCTGCAGGTCTTCCCGCGCGGCATACAGTGCGCCGCGATTGGCAAGGTTTACTGCCTGATGATTGAGGGCCGTGATTCGTTCGGAGACTGCGCGAAAGCCGCTGCGATCTCGCGCGGGACCCATTGTTACGCCGCTTGCGACCGGCAATTGTTGGACAGGACGAAATTCCGGGGCGAGTTGTTTCAGCGGTGCGACACTGGGGCCGGCGAAGCCAGGCGGGTTGAAATTCGCCGGCGGATCAGCGGCCGGTGGGGAACTCGGCGCGGGCACGTTCACCGGTTGGGGTGGTTGCAGAGAATACGGCCCCGTTTGCGTCGGCGGCGTTAGCCGCGCCGGGCCTTCTGGTTGACGCCCGATCAGCGGGCTGCGGTTTTCCGGCGTCGCGATTTGCTGCGGAGCGCGAAACGCGGCGTCCGGTGATGTATCCTGCCACTCGCCAGCCACTGGACGCACGTCACTGCTGACCGGCAGCAGTCGCGGCTCACTCAGGGGCGGCAGGGCGGTGGCAATGGGTCGCACGGGCGCGAGCGCCGGGGAACTGGCCGATTGGCCGCAGCCGCTCAGCAGCAGCCCGGCGGGCGTGCAGCAAGCGAGCAATAACGCGGAGCGGCTGAGGCGGTTCATGGGCACATCCGTGCGTGTGAAAATCCATTGCGGCTCGCCGGCCGAGAGCTTCATTCCGCGAAGCCCGCGCGCAACCGTCACGCTGGTGAAATCGTCCGCCGCGGAGCGGAACTTGCAATCAAACTACCCCTCGCGGGCGGTCGGCTGGCAATGGGGATGGCAGGTTCGGCACAGGCGAAACAATGCGACCCCGGCGCGGGTGGAACAACCAGCATGTTCGGCACAGTCAGATAGCCCGACGCGTAAGCGAGGAAGTGCCGCGAGTTGACTCCCGATGTGGCAATCGTGCGGTAGCACGAACAGGATGTGCCGAAGAGATTCACCTGCACATCTTCCTAGCTTACGCGTCGGGCTACCGGGTGAAACGGATTCCCTTGCAGTGCCGCGAGCGGCCGCGCATCAAAGCCGCGGCGGCGGAGATCATCGACAAAGGCGAGCGGACCATGCGTGCAATAGATAATCCGCGGTTGCACGCGGTCGATACATTCGAGCAGCTCGTTATAGTCGGCATGATCGGACAGCGGGATTGCAAAGTCCGCCCCCTGCGTCTGCCTGCCGCGAGGGGCATGTGCCCAGCCCGTGACCACAATCGTGGAAGTCCGCCCGAGGTTCCGCAGCGGCACTGCTTTCTGCGTATAGGGAGGAATAATAACGGCGTGTCCGGCAATGTATTCCGTTCCAAAACGCGAAAAGTTCCCCAGCGAACAACCCTGTTGTTCATAGATCAGACTCAGCTCGTGAATCAGCGGGTGCTGCAAGACGGGAATGTCGTGCTCCGTGAGAATCCGAGTCACTTCCTGCGACTTCCCCATTACATAAGCGTGAATCACCGGCGTGCGACCTCCAGACAAGATTAAGCGCACGGTGCGAACCAATTGTTCGATGACCTCGTTTCTGGGCGGCAAACAATACCGCGGATCGCCAAAGGTCGATTCCATCACCAGCACATCCGCCCGCGGTGGATCAGCGGGAGCAGCCGTTGCAGAGGCAGCGAGTTTGAAATCGCCCGTATAGAGCAAGGACCCTGCCTCGGTCTGAACGTGCAGCATCGCCGAGCCAAGGCAATGACCGGCCGCGTGCGTCGTCAGGCGATGGCCGTTCCAGTCGAGCGGTTCGCCGATGGGCATCAGCCTGGTTCGCCGTTCTCCCAATCGCGCGCGATAAAGAGCTGCGGTCTCTGGCGTGCAGAATGCCAGTTCGTGCTTGGCCATGTGATCGGCATGGGCGTGGGAAACGAACCCCCGCGGTTGCCGGCGGCAATAGTCGATGGCCAGATCAAGGGCCGTAATCTTCAGGCCATTTGCATAATGAAACATCTGTATCGAATATACCGCCTCACGCGATTTTGCGGGCGCGGTTACCGCCGCGATGCGACGTATCTTTGCAGGCTTCGTATCCTTCCCGCCTATAGGACCGCGGTTCCATGTCTCTGCCAATCCTGCTCCTGCTCGCCGTGGTGCAGGGCATCGCCGAGTTCCTGCCCATCAGCTCCAGCGGGCACTTGATTGTGCTCGGCAACTGGCTGGGCGAGAGCGGCCGGCCGCTCCCCGATTTGAATGACGTCAACATCGTGCTGCACCTGGGCACGCTCGGCTCCATTGTCGTCTTCTATCGCGAACGGCTGATTCGCTTGCTGTTCGAAGACCGGCGCGTAATCTGGCTGATGTTCATCGGCACGCTGCCCGCCGTCGTCGTTGGCCTGCCGCTGAAGTTGATGTTCGAAGATGTGCTGGAAAGCCCACTCGTCGCCGGCCTGATGTTCCCCGTCACCGGCCTGGCATTGCTCTGGACGACGCGCTTGCCACTCGGAGAAATCGATTATCGAAAAATGACCTGGCGGGACGCCCTGTTCATCGGCTGCTGCCAGGCCGTCGCCATCTTGCCGGGGCTCTCACGCAGCGGCTCGACGATTGCCGCCGGCCTCGGCCGCGGCTTGAATCGATCGTCCGCGGCGACGTTCTCCTTCCTGCTCGCGGTCCCCGCCATTCTCGGCGCGGGAGTGCTGGAAGGCATCGACATGCTCAAGGACGGCAAGCCGCCCGAATTGCCGGTCAGTCACTTGCTGCTCGGAGCCGCGGTCTCCTTCGTGATTGGCATCGGTGCCCTCTGGCTCCTCAACCGCTGGCTGCAAAGCGGCCGGATTCAGGTGTTTGCTTGGTACTGCATAGGGCTGGGGATCTTCGTCGTGTGGCAATTCAGCCGGGTGTAGTTCGGAGTTTTGAGTTTTGAGACAGGAGTTGTTGCGGTTAAGGAGATGATAAACTGCTGGTCTCCAAACTCAGAACTTAAAACTCAAAACTCAGAACTGTGCATCATGCGAGCCTTAATCACCGGCGCCACCGGCTTTGTCGGGCGGCGGCTACTGTCCCGGCTGGATCAACCCGCGGTGGTGCTGTCGCGGAATGCGGCCAAGGCGGAGCACTCGCTGGCCCGGTTCGGCGTGCGGGCCTTTGATTGGGATGCCGAGAACCAGCCTGCGCCGGCGGAGGCCTTTGAGGGCGTCGATGTCGTTTTTCACCTGGCTGGCGAACCAGTCGCTGAAGGCCGCTGGACGAAGGAGAAAAAAATCCGCCTGCGGGAAAGTCGCGTCGCCGGCACCCGTAATCTGGTGCAAACGCTGGGGCAATTGCAGCACCAGCCCCGCGTGCTGATTAGTGCGTCGGCGGTGGGCTACTACGGCGACCGCGGCGACGACCTGCTGACCGAAGATGCTTCGCCGCGGGAAGATTTTCTCGGCGAGATTTGCATGAGCTGGGAGCGCGAGTCCCACGCCGCCCGGCTCGCGGGCATCCGCGTCGTGAACCCGCGGATCGGCATCGTCCTCGGCGAAAAAGGTGGCGCGCTCGGCAAAATGCTGCTCCCCTTCAAGCTGGGCGTCGGCAGTCCGCTGGGAAATGGTAAACAATACATGCCCTGGATTCATCTCGACGATCTGGTCAGCCAGCTGCTCTTCGCCGCCGAACGCGAATCCATCAGCGGACCGCTGAACGCCACCGCGCCCCACCCCGTCACTAATCTCGAATTCACCAAAACGCTCGGCAAGGTCCTCAGCCGCCCAACCTTCATGCCCGCGCCGCCGACGTTTGTTTTGAAGATCATTATCGGCGAATTCGCCAACGTCCTGCTGCAATCGCAACGTGCCGTACCGCAAAAGTCGCTCGACGCGGGATTCAGGTTTCAATATCCGGATTTGGAACCGGCGCTACGGCAGATATTTGAGAAGTGATCGCGCACGGTGATCACTCGTCTCCCTCATCCTTCCCCTGTCGATAAATCCGCTCGAACCACCAGCCCCAGACGAGATATTGCACACCGATGAGCAGGAAAACTCCTAGCCCCAGGAAGATGACCGGGGCGAAATATCCGAGCGTCAGGAACGATAGCGCCGTAACAATGAACAGCAGCGCGATGCCGGCCAGCACCACGGTCCACAATGTCGTCCGCGGCTTGTCGCCGAAATCGGGCGGGGGCGGCAACGGTGGGATGGGTTTGGGCGACATCTTTCGTTTTCCTAGGTTCGGCCTGTAGCGTGGGTCGCATGTACCGATGCACCACCGCAAGCGACGCTCGACTCACCCTACATCCCCAATGCCGCCTTATAAATAGGGTGTCGCCAGACGGGCCACGCCATCGCGCAGGCGGATGAGTAAGGGCCGGGAATCGACTTCCTGCAGCGTGATCTGCCGGGCGGTGGCCAGCTTGGTGCGGATGACCGCAGCTAACTTCGCGGCCAGATCGAGGTCATAGCATTCCACGTTGAACTCAAAATTCAACCGCAGGCTGCGAGCGTCCCAGTTGGCAGAACCGACGAACGACCAGGCGTCGTCCACAAGCACGATCTTCGAATGATCAAACGGTGCCTTCGTCAAAAACACATGGCAGCCGCGCTCCAGCACTTGCCACAATTGGGCCGTCGAAGCCCATTGGACGAGCGACAAATTGTTCTTTTCGGGGATCAGAATCGAGACATGCACGCCCCGCATGGCCGCGATGTCGAGCGCGGTGATGAGCGTGGTATCGGGCAGAAAATAGGGTGTCACCACCGTCAGCGACCGTCGCGCACTGTTGATTGCGGCCAGCAGCGTGAAGCGAATCAAGTCACGGCGGGTATCGGGACCATCCGCCACGCCACGACAAAGCGCCGGTCCATTGGCCGAGAGGGGCGGGAACCAGAGCTCGCCTTCGAGCAGTTCCTGGGTCGCAAATTCCCAATCGCTGACGAACACTTCTTGCAACTGCGCGACGACCGGCCCTTCGAATTCAAAATGCAGATCGCGGATCGGATGCCGAGTGGGCGGATTGAGCCGATGCCCCGCGCGAATGTTCATGCCGCCCGTGTACCCGAGCCGGCCGTCGATCACCAGAATCTTGCGATGGTTCCGCAGGTTGGTGTAATGAAATTGCCAGGGAACCAGTGTGGGAAGAAACGTATTGAAAGGAATCTTCCCACGCCTGAGCACTCGTTTGATCGAAGGCCAGGAGTAGCGGGTGCCGACGTCGTCAATCAGCACCCGAACTTCCACGCCCCGCTCGCGAGCGCGAGTCAAAGCGGCGGCGAATTCATTGCCGGCAGTGTCGTTATCGAAGATATAAGTGCAGAGCGTGATGGACCGCTCGGCCGCATTAATGGCAGCCAGCATCCTCGCATAGGCATCATTGCCGTTTTCGAGCGGAGTCACCCGATTGCCGGGGAGCAGCGGCAACTGAGAAATGCCTTGCACAAATTCGGCAAGCGAAGTCAGATGCAGGGCGTCCTCTTCCATTACCCGCGAAAGTTCATCAGCGGCGGCTTGGGCGAGTTGCAGCCGTTTGGTTCTGGATTCTGTCTTACGCAAGCGGCGGGCTTTGCGGCGGATGCGATTCACGCCGAAGGTGATGTAGAGCAGCGTTCCCAAAATGGGCGCGAGCCAAATGATGCCGACCCAGCCCAGCGCCGCCCGGTTGTCACGCTTCGTGAGCACCACATGGGCCGAGGCCAGGCAGACAATCGCGAGATCGAACGCGGCGAGAAAGAAAGGCCAGGCGGACTTGAGCAGGTCGTTCATGCGGGCGGCGTTTCAGGAATAGGCTTGGCAACCGGGGGATGACCGGCTGCCTGGGAGGGCGAGGCTCCTGCCGAGCCGAACCCCGCAAACCGACGTCGATCTGAAATTC
>JAYTUF010000382.1:0-7401 GCA_043744755.1 Anatilimnocola sp. | reverse complement strand
GGATCAACATCCAGCACCCATTGTACTTCCGCGGGCGCTTGCAGCGCAGCGGCCACTTTGGCGATGGACTGCCGCAGCGCATCGCCAGCAGCGCTACTCAATAAAGCATGAAATCGAAACTTTCCGCGAAGGCGAGCAATCGGGCAAGGGGCTGGACCCATTACCCGATGCGTTAGTTCCATTGTTTCTAGCGCCACGCGAAACCGGCCGACCGCTTGCTCCGCAAAGGCCTCGACCAGCGACTCTTCGTCGCCACGCACAATCAGGCGGACCATGCTGGTGTGCGGCGGATAGGCGTGGTCAAGTCGGACGGGAAGCTCCGCCCGCGCGAACATCGCATAGTCATGCTTGAGCGCCGCTTGAATGGCGAAGTGCTCGGGGCTGAAGGTTTGCACTAGCACCCGGCCACCCTTATCTCCGCGTCCCGTTCGGCCCGCGACCTGGGTGACGAGTTGAAACGTCCGCTCTGCCGCGCGAAAGTCGGGAAAGTGCAAAGCCGTATCGGCATTCACCACGCCCACAAGCGTCACGTTTGGAAAGTCCAGCCCTTTGGCAATCATCTGCGTGCCGAGCAGGATTTTGATCTCACCACTCCGAAACTTCGCGAGCGCGGCTTCGTGGCTGCCTGGTTTCTGCATCGTATCGCTATCCATCCGCAGCACGGGCACGCGGGCGAAGCGGGCCTTCACTTCGGCTTCAAGGCGTTCCGTGCCCAGGCCGCTGTAACGGATGCCGTCGAACTTGCAGTCGGGACATTTCGCGGGGGCTTGCTCCTGATGATCGCAATAGTGGCAGACGATTTTGTCTCCTTCGCGATGATGGGTGAGCGCGATGCTGCAGTGCGGGCAATTGGCGACATAGCCACAACTGGGACACTGAATGTGCGTGCTGAAGCCGCGGCGATTGAGCAGCAAGATCACCTGGCCATCCTCGGCCAGCGCTTGTTCGATGGCTTGATGCAGCGGCCGGCTGATCGCGCCGCGGCTCGACCGATTTTGAAACTCGGTGCGCAAGTCGATTGTCGCGACATCGGGCAGCGGGCGATTACTGACGCGAGTGGGCATATCAATCAACTGAAACTCGCCCCGCTGCGCCGCTTGCCAGGACTCGAGCGCGGGCGTGGCGCTGCCCAGCACCAGCGGCACGTTTTCGGACTGGGCACGTTTGATCGCCACATCGCGGGCATGGTAGCGGGGCGTTTCGCCCTGTTTGAAGGAATGATCGTGCTCTTCGTCGATCACAATCAGCCCCAGTTGCGGCGTCGGCGCGAAAATCGCGCTCCGCGCACCGATCACCACTTGCACCTCGCCCCGCGCGATCCGTTGCCAATGCCAATGCCGCTCGGCATCGCTCAGATGCGAATGCAGCACCGCGACGCCCGCGAAGCGCGAACTGAATCGCTGCCGCGTTTGCGGCGTGAGGCTGATCTCCGGCACCAGCACAATGGCTTGCCGGCCAAAGCGAATCACTTCGTCGATGGCGCGGATGTAGACTTCGGTCTTGCCGCTCCCCGTCACTCCGTGCATCAGCACTGCCTGGTGTTGGCGGTTGGTTAAAGCTTTGAGGATGACGTCGAGCGCAGCCTGCTGATCGGTGTTGAGCTGCAAATGCTCTTCGCGGGGTTCGACCCTTTGCTCCATCTCCACATTCTGAATCCGCCGCACTTCGGCCCGGACTAGCTTTTTCTTCCGCAGCTCGCTGATCGGCCCTGGACCGCAATCGGCGGCGGCAGCCAGTTCCTGCGGAGTTAACGGGCGTGGCGCAGCGATTAGAGCGCGGAGGGCTTCGAGTTGCTTGGCTGGCAGTTTCAATTGCGCGAGGGTGGCTGCAACTTCAGGCAGCACACTAAGGAAGGTCATTTCCCGCGTGCCCGCCTGGCCGCGTACGCCCGCAGGCAACACAGCGTGCAGCACCTGGCCGAGCGGGCAGAGATAGTATTCCGACATCCAATTCGCCAGCCGCAGCATCGCGGGCGAGAGCAAGGGGAGTGGATCGACGACCGCGAGCACATCTTTCAAGGGCCGGCTGCCGACGGCCTTCGAGCCGACTAGCAGGCAGTAGCCGATCACACCGCGGTTCCCTTTTCCCAGCGGCACTTGCACGCGTTGGCCGGGGCCGAGAGGGGCGCGGAGGGTGGCGGGAATTCGATATGAAAACGGCCCATGCGGCGGATCAGCGAAGGCGATCTCCGCGACCTGTTGTTCGCTGCTCGCGTCGAGCGTCCAGGGGTCAGGCTCCGTTTCGAACAGCGATTTCTGTGATTTGTCCATGATGCAGTATCTGTAGCTGAATTCGCCAGAATTCAGTTCCCCGGCAATCTGAATTCTGGCGAATTCAGCTACGTTGCGAGCGACCTCATTCCGCTACCCCATGTTTTCATTGTAGCGAATCAATACTTTGGTTAAGCTTGGTCATAGCTTTGTTTTCTCTCACGTTGTTATCCCACCTCTCCGATCATGAAGCTCACTATTGCACATTCGCGCACGGGGCCCGTCGCCTCGCGTGGTTTTACGCTCGTGGAATTGTTGGTGGTGATTGCCATCATCGGTGTGCTGGTCGCGCTGCTGTTGCCCGCCGTACAGGCAGCCCGTGAAGCAGCGCGGCGGATGAGTTGCCAGAACAATCTCAAGCAACTGGGGCTGGCGATTCATAATTATGAATCGGCGCTCAAGGTGTTTCCGCCCGGTGGTCAACCGGCGCCGGGAACGTCCAACAACTATGGCGTCTCCTGGCTCGCGCTCATTCTGCCGTACACGGAACAAGGCTCAATCTACGACAAATTTGACTTCGCTGGCGCCACCGCGCCGCAAACGGGCGTGGTTTATTTTCGCGCCGGTTTCGGGAATGCGTACAACGGCAATTTGCTGCGCGGCAAGTTCATCAAGATTCTTTACTGCCCCAGTTCGAACTTGAATAAGTGGGCGCTGCAATCGATTGATCCACCGGGGCCGGAAGGGGTGATGTCGCCGACCTACGCCGGCATCAGCGGGGCCGCGGCTCATCCCGATCCAACGAACATCACGAACATGGATGGCAATGCCGACCCGCATAACGCGACGGGGATTCTGTCCAAAGCTGGCGTGCTGGTTTCTTCGCAGCAGATTCGGATCGGCCAAATTTCGGACGGCACGAGCAACACATTGGCTGCCGGCGAGCAATCAGGCTTTTGCCTGACAGCCACGGGCGCCAAAGTAGATTGCCGCAGCGATTTTGGCCACGGCTTTCCGATGGGGCCTTCGACTTATGCAGCTAATCAACGGGACTGGAATATCACGACGGTGCGTTACGGCATCAACGTGCGGGCCTACAACCTCACGGGGATCGGCGATATTTATTACGGCAACAATCGTCCGATTCAGTCCGCTCATCCGGGCGGCGCGAACGTGCTCTTCTCAGATGGGTCGGTGCGGCTGCTTGCGGAGAATACTCCGCTCAATGTGCTGATGGACCTTTGCAACCGTGATGACGGCAATGCCACGCAATAATCACCACCTTCGATATGTTGCTATCCATTTGTTGGTATCCAGTGAGTAGTATTACATGCTTTCTTTTCGGCCGTTGATCTTGCTCGTGATGATTACGTCCTTGGCGACATTCGGCTGCCAGCCCGCCGGGCCACCGGTTGCCAAAGTCCAGGGGAGTGTGACTTTCAAGGGCGCGCCACTCACCGCGGGCGTGGTCATCTTTCAAGCGGAAAGCGGTCCGCAAACGGCGATGGACGATCTCGATGCGGCGGGAAAATTTGAGTTGAAGTTTTATGATGCCGCGGGGATTCCACCGGGTCGATACAAAGTAGCCATCAAACCGCCGCCCCAGAATTATCAGACGCCGCCTCTCGCCGATGCCGCGATCAACGATCCCCGGCCGCTCGACACGACTATTCCGACGAAATATCACAATAGCGAAACGAGTGGACTAACCGCCGACGTGAAGTTGGATCAGCCTAACGATTTTCAGTTCCACCTGACCCCGTAGGATGATCGTCAATCATCACGAATCTGTTTGCGGAACTGCACCTGCTGCACGCCTTCGATTTGATTGAGCTTGGCAACCAGCGCGGCGGGTGAAATGTCCGGTCGCAGCAGCACGCGGTATTCCACTTCCATCGCGGCCCCTTGCTTGGCGGTTTCGACGCTGGTCATCTCGCGCTGGGTGGTCGATTCGATTAACACCGGCTCGAGCACTGTTTCGGGACTGCGGCCGATGCCCAGGCGCACATGCAACGTGGCGACTTCCGTGATGACGTTGACCGAAGGGAAGTAACGAAAAATCGTTGCCGCGGCTGCAATCCCCAGCCAACACATGAGCGCGACCAGCGGTTGCCCGGCGCCGATGGCCATCCCCACGGCGACGGCGAAGATTACATACGCCACGTCCTGCGTGTCTTGCATCACGGTGCGGAAGCGGACGATCGAGAGGGCGCCGACGAGGCCAAACGCGCGGGCTGCGTTATCGCCGATCACTTGCGTGACCATCGCGATTAAAATGGTCATCAGCACCAGCGTGCCAGGAAAAGTGGTCGCCGTGAGCGAATGCCGGCGGCCCCAGGAGTAAGCGACCGCGACCAGCCAGCCGGCAATGAAGGCAGTGACCAGCCGCGCGAGGATGGCGTCCCACGAGAGGAGGTTCTCTGCCTCTTTGCCGCTGGCGAACAACGCACCCTTGAGCCAGGTCTCCATGAGTTCTTTCTGCTGGAGCTAGGCCACGGCCCGGGATTCGTCCGCGCTGTCGTCACGTACTTCGGGCACGACCCAGGTTTGCATGCAGGTGCGGAACTTGCTGACCTTCAGCGGCGACAGTGTGAAGTCGCTCATCACACCTTTGAACAAGGCAGGGAGCGACGTGGGATACTTCAGTTCCAAAATGCACAGCCCGCTGAGCCGCTGCAACTCGTCGAGCGAACTGCGGGGAACATCCCAGCCAGTGGCCTCAGTCGGTTGCAACCCGCAACCGCCGATGGCGCGATCGAGCGTCAAACGAATCGGACCTTCCGGCGTCAGGCCGATGCGGGCGAAGCGTTCATAAGTCACCGAGCAGACCGGCTGCAACTGCCGCAACTGCACGCGGCGGCGGAACCATTGGCCGGGCCAGTAGGGAGGCGGCGCGGAGTCGTACAGGCAGGCGAGTTGCTCTTCGCTGATGGCGGTGCGGCGCTTCTTCACGCGGCCCCGCACTTTGGCTTTGCGTTCGAGCCAAACGGTATCTTCGCTGCCGTAACGGCGAAGTCGATACTTTCGCGTGCGAAGCGCGCCCGCGCGGCCGAAGACCCCTAGCGTCGGTGTGTCAAGATAGACGGTATGGACCTGATACATTTCCCGCTCATCGCAGGCGGCGACCGGATCGCGACTCATATTCACGCGGGCCCAGTCCCTGACTTGGGCGGCTGAATCCTCACCGATCAGAAACTTGATTTCGTACTGCCCAAAGCGATGATCGGCCTTTCGGTCCCGGAGGGGAGTTGCCGCAGTCGCTGCTTCCTTGCTGCCGGTTCGGTCGATTGGCCGGGCCGGCTCTCCGTTTGCGTGCATTTTCACCCTCAAAATGGTTCAATCAAAAACCGCAGGTTCTACCCGCGGATTGCGCTGTCGAATCAATCTATTGTAATTGGTCGCAACTTACGATTCTGTTTCATCTGGTCCCCATTCCGCAAGACATTTTTTGAACCTAACGGGTGTTTCATCCACGGCAGTTAGTCCTTGAGGGTGGTTTACCACTCAATACTCGCGGAATCGAATACCGGACCCTCGACGCAGGTTCGCCGGTAATCCCACTCGCCCGTTTCATCGCGAACCTTGGCTACGCAGGTGAAGCAAATCCCCACTCCGCAGGCCATGGGCGTTTCGAGCGAGACCTGACAAGGCACTTTTTTCTCCGCGGCGAGCTGCGCGACGGCGGCCATCATGGGTTCGGGACCGCAGCAGACAATTCGCGCCGCGCCTTGAACTTCGCTAAGCACTTCTCGTAGTAGATCGGTAACTAATCCTCTACTCCCCTGGCTGCCATCGTCGGTCGCGAGGCGGACATCCACGCCCAGGGACTCAAAATCATCCACGCCCGCAAAATAGGAGGCGGTACGGGCGCCGTAACAAAACGTCACGCGTTGGGCCTGAGGAACCGATCGCGGCGGCGAACCAAATTTGGCGATACTCAGATATTCTTTCGCCAGTGCGAGGAACGGCGTTTGACCGATGCCGCCGGCGACCATGATCAGATGCTCGGTAGGGCAGGGGAGGAAGCCATTGCCGAGCGGACCCCAGACATCCAGTTGCTGACCCGGCAGTAAATCGCACAGCCGCGACGTGAGTTTGCCCTTCACCAGATAGACGACATCCACATCCTGCGGCTGACCCGCTGCATCGGCAATCATGTCGTACATGGCCAGCGGACGCCCAAGCAGCGGATCGTTGTAACCCGCGAGCCGCAACATGACGAACTGACCGGGCGTGATCTTCGAGGCCAGTTCAGGAAAGCGAAACCGCACGCGCCAGGTATCGCGGGCCAGCTCCACATTTTCCACGATCTCGACCGTGGCATGTACGGACTGATCGGCGAGAAACGGCGCAGGAGCCATTCCACTCATGACTTTCCGCGTCCCTTCTTTTTAACGCGTTTGCCAAAGATGGTCTTGGGGCCGCGACTGCCCCCTTCGTGTTTCTTGCCTTTGCCGAAGCTCTTGCCGGGAAACTTGCCTCGTGCGCCGCGCTCTTCTTGCGGACGATCGACGACCAACTTGCCGGGACGCTTCGGCAGCGGAGCTTTGCTGACTCGTTCCTCGCTGCGCGGCGCATCGACAGGCGGTTTTTCACGGCGCGGGTTGCGGCCCGGTTCCTGACGGGGCGGTCGGCCTGGTTTTCCGGGTCGACCGGATCGCGCGTCAGCACCTTCTTCCTGACGATGGCGTTGGCCGCGACGCAGGTTCTGGCCCGGCCGCGCCGTTTCATCGCCGCGGCGGCGGTGATCGGTGCGTGGTTCGGCCCGCAAGGGACGTTCGCCCTGAGTTGGTCGGGCCGGTCGCTGCGCTGGCGGCTCTTTTCGGCGGGCGGGGATTGTTTCGCGAACTTTTTTCGGTTGCAGTGGCGGCGGACTGTCTTCATCGAAATCGATTACGTCGCCGCGGGGTGCCGGCCCTGACCGGGGCGGACCACCATCGTCGGTGATCTCTTCGCGGATTACTCTCGCGTGGATCTCGCCATTGTCGTCATCGTCCAGATCGTCGTCGTCTTCATCGCCGAAATCTTCGCCGTGCAGATCCTCTTCAAAATCTTCGTCCTCATCGTCTTCATCCTCAAAGTCTTTGCCGGCGAGCAGTTTGGCTGCGATGATTTTGGCGCTCGGCGGTTTCACCTTGATTGGCTCGGGCGCTGTAGCTGCGACTTTCGCGGCCACTTTTGGCGGTCGATT
>JAYTUF010000381.1:0-7402 GCA_043744755.1 Anatilimnocola sp. | reverse complement strand
GCTGACGCTCAACCAGGCCATCGCCAAAGCCGCGCCGGGGCGCTGGCTCTTCGCGGCGAGGGGGACGGCGGTCGGCATCTTCATTGCGAGAATCACGGCCACGACCACGCTCGGCGCGCGGGGCACCACGATCCGATGGGGCACGTTCTGGCGGGCCGCGGTCAGGTGCGCGATCCGGTCCACGATCACTCGGACGTGCATCACTTCGCGGTTCAGCGGCACGTGGTTCGGGTGACCGTGGTTCATTGGATCGTGGTGGCTCAGTCGCACGACCTCGATCACGATCACCGCGCTCACGTTCGCGTGATGCAGGCGCTGGACGCGATTCGCGATCACTGCGGGCCGGTGGTGCGAACAAATCGGGCGGCAATTCATCGGGAGTGGATACCGGCGCTGGTCGTTCGGCAACCGGTGCCTTGGCGGCGACGACGGGCGGCGGAGGCGCGGGCGTTGGCTCGGGAACGGGTTCCGGTTCCGGCTGAGCCACGCTCAGGCCCAACATTCCGGCCAGTTTCCCCCAATGCCCCGATGTCTTAGCGGGCTTTTTGGCCGCGGGCTTGGGTGGCTCGGCGACGGAAGCAGCCGCGACGACTGTGGGCGGCGGCGCTGGTGCGGGGGCTGGTTCCGCCTGTTTGGCAATGGTCTTCTCGGCCACCGGCGCAGGAGTGGTTTCAGCCGGTTCGGGCGCCGCATCAGGAGTAGCCGTGGTCAGCCCGATAGTTTCGAGCAACGAGGACCAATGGTCTTTTTTTGGTTTATCAGCCATGCCGTGGTACAGTGTGTGTGAGAAAATGCCGCGTGTGAGAGCAGAAACCGAACAAGCCAGTCAATATAGCGGTTCCATTTCGCGTAGGGAAGTCGTTTCCTCGTCTGATCTTGCGCTTTCTTCATGGAATATCTAAGGCGTCCGGTAGTGTTACCCCGATTGTCGATTCGCGTGATCTGGATTGCCGCCTACGCGGCCCTCTCTGGAATCTGCGTGCCTGACTGCCACGGAGCTGAACTGCAGCGCTTCAGTAAGATCGAGCCTCACATGGGCGTGGAGTTCGAGGTGGTCCTGTATGCCACTGATGAAACCGCTGCCCTGGCCGGCTTCACCGCCACTTTCGCCCGTATTGCTCAGCTCGACAAGATTATGAGCGACTATGCCCTGGACAGTGAACTATCTCGCCTGAGCGCCGCCGCACCAACGACTGAACCGATTAAGCTGAGCGACGATCTGTTCGCCGTCCTGCTCGCAGCGCAAGAAATTGCAGTCGCTTCCGATGGTGCGTTCGATGTCACCATTGGCCCGCTAACTAAACTCTGGCGGCGAGCGCGAAGGCAGAAAGAAGTTCCCGCTGCGGAACTGCTTAAATCCGCTCGCGCTGCCGTGGGCCATGCGTTTCTTAAACTCGATACCGAGAATAGAACGGCATCGCTATCCCATCCCGCCATGCGTCTGGACCTGGGCGGCATCGCGAAAGGCTACGCCGTTGATCAAGCTTTAGCTGTCCTCAAGCAACAAGGTCTGACTCGCTCACTCGTTCGTGCCAGCGGAGACATTGCCGCCGGCGATCCCCCGCCGGGCGAACCAGGCTGGAAAGTCGGTCTCGCGCCGCTCAACCCCGATGATCCGCCGACAGTCTTCGTCTTTCTGAAGCAACAAGCCATCTCCACGTCCGGCGAAGCGCGGCAGCACCTGATCGTAAACGGCAAACGCTATTCTCACCTCATCGACCCGCGCACCGGCGACCCACTCACCGGCCGCCTCAGCGTCACCGTCATCGCCGGCCGCGGCATCGACGCCGATAGCCTGGCCTCCGCCATCGCGGTGCTTGGACCGGAGAAGGGCTTGAAATTGATTGAGGGGCGCGACGGTGTCGCGGCTTATAGCATTGCGGCGGATGATGATGGGGAGAATGTGAGGACGTTCAAGTCGCAGAATTTTGAGAATTCAAGACAGTAGTCAACACCAACACTTGCGACATCAATTATTACGAGCTGACTTCAATCGCACGCTTTCGGCCATAGACTTGAATTCCGGTAGGAACTCTGCGCTCGAAGCGATGCCTACCGTCCCTAACATCCAAATAATGCTTTCAGTATCATAAAGTATGACCATATAAGCCTCTAGTTCTACGTCGCCTTCAGCATCGCGGCACAAAGCAAGCATTTCAAAGCCATTCATGCCATCTATCGTAATCTCGGCCGTGGAATAGACCTCAACACTCGTTAATCTTTTGGTCTCAACAAACGACTCTTCAGCCCATTGTTGCCGACTGACGTTTCCACTTAGCCTTTTGAAGAAGCTGATGGACCGAAATGCCGGCGATTCAGGAGTGGAATCGGACAACTCCCCATCAACTGTAAAGGTCAAACGCCTCCAATCCGACTCCACGAGGCGCAACTGCGCCGAGGGCTGAATGGTGAATGTCAATCGCGAGCCTGGTTCTGGGGTCGAATCATCGAGTTGGGTGCTTAGCATCGCCGCTCGCAATGTCGCGAATACTCCGGGCGGCTGATCCTTATAGTAAACTCCCATGACAACAATTGATTTCTGATGGTCGCCAAAAACTAAAGTCAAATAGCAGCGACGGTCCGGTTCTTCAGAATCTTCCTCGTAGTTGAGTAATACACCGCTAAGTTTCCCAATTTTGACATCGGTTTTCTTAAGCGACTTCTGGTTCTTCTTGAGTGAAGCCGAGTATTCAAGGAAGTGAACTGTATAGGCGACTGGAAGCCGTTTCATCCCAAAGAAAGCCGGGTAGTGCTTATCGACAAAGGTGTTGTCCTTGCGTTCGTAAAAGGACTTCGGCACGCGAATACGCACCCCGACTTCCGGACACAAAACGTATTCGCCGAAAGTGCCATTCACCACCGCGGGTTGCGGCACCGTTGTTTTGCTGCAACCCAGCAGCCCAACCACGCCCAGGCTGCAGACCAGGGCCAAGCGAGGTGTGGATCGAACCATAAAAGTCGCCCTTTTGCCGTCGTACAAAGGCTTGCTCGTTACTTCCCGCTGTCATCGGCGTTTGCTCCCCATCATGAGACCAATTATCGTACCATAGTGAGTAAGTCAACGCGCTCGATCGCCACCGCAAGTGAGTTCCCTCCGATGGACGGCAAAGCCAAGAAGCGACTGGAAGTAATCCGGCAGAAGTTGCCAATGCTCAAGCAGCAGTTGGCCGGCGCTAAAAAGCAGATGGACGATGTTGAGGAAGTTCGCAAGCTGGAAAAGGAGATTGCAGCCATGGAGGCGGAGGCGACCAAATTGCGGGCGTAGGGGGTAGGGACGAATCGAATGCGCCGACTGTATCGACTAGTCCGCGAAACGCAAAGCGATTGCCAAATCGAACTTGATTCAGTTCGGGCGTAGAATTGAAGTGTCGCCGAGATTTGCGGCGGCGGTCCTTTCGTTGGATTTCGTCCCATGACTGTTTCTACGCTTCCTGTGACTATGGAAAAACATTCCCCGGCAACACGTTCGCCGCGCACGCTGGTCAGCGTCGCTACATATAACGAGCTCGAGAATCTGCCGCTGCTCGTGGATGAGATCTTTGCCGTCGCGCCTCAGGTTGATGTTCTGGTGATCGATGACAATTCACCCGATGGCACCTGGAAATGGGCCGGCGAACGTGCGAATCGCGATTCGCGATTGCATTTGCTGCATCGCGCCGGCAAGCTGGGCCTGGGCACCGCGACCATCGCGGCGATGAAGTATGCCATCGAACACGACTACGATTACCTGCTCAATCTCGACGCCGATTTCAGTCATCACCCGCGGTACATTCCCTCGCTGCTGGCTGGCATGGACCAGGCCGATGTCATGATCGGTTCGCGCTATTGCCCCGGCGGGGGCGTGAAAGATTGGCCGCTCAAACGCAGGCTGATGAGCCAGGGCGTGAACTTCTACGCCCGCACTTCGCTGGGACTGACTCCCAAAGATTGTAGCGGCGCTTATCGCTGCTTTCGCGTGGAGACGCTGCGGAAATTGGACTTCGACTCGATCCGCAGTCGGGGTTATTCGTTCCAGGAAGAGATTCTCTGGCACCTGAAACGCGTCGGTGCCCGCTGCGGTGAAACGCCGATCCTGTTCGCCGACCGTGAGCGGGGACAATCGAAGATCAACAGCCGGGAAGCGCTGGCCGCGCTGTGGATCATCTTTCGCATGGGGTTGAAGAACTGGCTTGGAATCTAGCCCCGCATCGAATCGACCGTTCGCTGCACGCCGGTCTCCAGATCAACGGCCGGCTGATAGCCCAGCACTTGCCGCGCGAGCGAAATATCAGCGAGGCTATCGCGCACATCGCCGGTGCGAGCTGCGGCGAACGTCGGCTGCAACTTCGTGCCAATGATCGCTTGCAGCATTTCATACAGGTCGAGCAAGTTGGTCGCCTGACCACTGCCGACGTTGAAGGTTTGTCCTGCCGCCTCGACTACGTTCGCAGCTAGCAGGTTCGCTTGCACGATGTTGTCAATGTAAGTGAAGTCCCGCGTCTGCTGGCCATTGCCATAGATAGTCGGCGCAAGACCGGCCAGCAGCTTTTGCGCAAACAGCGGAACGACGGCGGCATAGGGTCCATTCGGATCCTGCCGCGGCCCAAAGACATTGAAGTACCGCAAGCAGACGGTCTCCAAGCCATAGCTGTGATAGAAGGCGTGGCAATAGTGCTCGGCCGCGAGCTTGGCCGCGGCATAGGGTGACAACGGCGCAGGGAGATCGCGCTCAGACTTGATGGGCGTCGGTTGATTACCATAAGCGCTGCTCGATGCGGCATACACAACACGTTTCACGCCCGCTTGTCGCGCCGCATTCAGCAGCGTGAGCGTGCCCGTGGCACAGGCAGCATGAGTGGCCAGCGGGTCTTCGATGCTGCGTGGCACGGAAGCGAGGGCTGCTTGATGAAAGACGAGATCGACATCAGCACTTGCCTTCTCGACCAGCGCTGCATCGTTGACATCGCCGACAAATAGTTGCACGCGCGGCAAGTTTTCGCCGAGATTCTCCCGCTTGCCCGAAGAGAGTAAATCCAGCACGCGAACCTGATCGCCGCGATTCACCAATGCTGCAACCAAGTGCGAACCAATAAAGCCGCAGCCACCGGTTACTAGGACATTTGCCATGACGAATACAATAGTGTCGCCTTTCGCTCCGCGAAAGGGCGTGCTTTCGCGGAGCGAAAAACGACAATGCTAAGAACCAGAGGCTTGGGCGGCAATACAGCCTAGCACCCGAGCACCGTGGCTCCGCAGGCGGGTCAGCGTTTGCTGCGCGGGGAGCGTCTCCGCCAAACCGAGCGGAACCGTCAGATAGGTGGCCGCGGCCGCCCGCGTCAGCAGTTCGACTCGCGCTGGTGGCGCTTCGATGGCGTCGATCATCACCTGCCGGAATGTGCCGCGGAGCGAGAGCAAGGTCTGTGACCATTCGGGGTCAGTCGGCAAATCACCCGTGCCCGCCGGCAGAAAATACAAATTCCGCAGCCCGGTCGGCTTGATCCACTTCGACCAACTGCTGGGGGCGGCCAGCCATTGCGACAATCCCGCCGAGCGAGCGTGACCCAGTTCAAACGACAGGCTCGAACCCGCGCCGCCCCCATCGATCAGCAAAACATCGCCGCCCCGTTCGGCCAACATGCCCGCGATGCCCAGCGCTAACTCCGCCTGGCCCCGCCAGGACTCAATCGCCGCGAGCGCGAAACTGCTCACGTTCCGGTGCGCAAAGTCCTGCTCCAGACGATCGGCCAATTCGCCATACGCGTCGGCAAATCGCGGATCAGCGAGCAGGCGCTGAATCGTCTGCTCTAGCGCGGTCAATTCAGCGCGGGGCGAGTTCAACTTCCAGGCGGGGGCGTCGGCATCGGATACTTGCGGCGCGGAGGCGGTCAGCACCGCTGCGGAGGCCGTGGGCGGCGGTACCGGCGGCAAGGTAGTTTCGACCACTTCGGGCCGCAATATGGTGCGATGTTGCAAGTAATCTTGCAAGCTCGGCTGCGCCGGCCGCGATGCCGGTTGAGCGAGGGCAACTCGCACGCTCTCGGCAATCATCGGCTGCACAACGAGATGCGCACAGGATGAATCGACGAGCGCTTGCAAGGGGCCGCCATACACGGGTTTGGACGACGGAGTTGGCTCGGGCAGCGTCAACGTCAGCGCGGGTCCGACGGGCAGTGAGGAAGGCAACGGACTCACCGGGCTCGCGCTGGGAAAGCGGGCTTCGAGGTTTTTCAGCGCTTGCCGCATGCGACTCATGGTACATCCCTTGCTTCGTTGGCTTAGCCGCGCCGCAGGTTGCTGAACAGTTGCCGGTAGTCTTGGCGTTTTGGTTTGCCCGGTCCGACATGCACTTTGGAACGTGGGGCATCTTCTTCGATGATCAGCAGGTCGCGATCATCGCCGGCGAAGTCCTGCAGCGGCAACGTCACGTTGCGGGCCGTGGCGGCTAATGCTGGTTTCGTTTTCACGGTTTCTGGATACACCGGATCGCTGGCTGCTTCAGTTGGTTGGACAGGCTCCCAGGCGGCAGGCCCTGGTTGCGCTAGCCATTCTTCACGAATTTCAAAAGGATCGGACCCAATCAGAATCGCCTCCACCAGCGACGTGCTTTCGCTCCGCGCGATTTGCGGCGGGACTTCCGCGGGCATCTCCTCAACTGCATACAGGGCGGCCGCAATCTGCCGACCTTCTTCACTGCGGACTTGCGGGCGGTTGCGCATTGCCGCGGCTTCGAGCGAGGCATAGCGGTCGATGACCACTTCCTCTTCTTCAAAATCCTTGCCGAACGGATCGACCGAATGAAAAGTAAGCTCGACTTCGGTGGCACCCACCGACAAGGGCGAAAAATCGCTGGCGTACTTGTTCGTATCCAGTTCTCGCCACAACTGGCCCGCGGGCAAGTCTAGGGCTGAAATCCCGTCGTCAATCTGTTCGATGAGCCTGGTTGCGCTGGCGCTGGCATCCTCGCCAATCAAGTCTGGCAGCGGTCGGTTGAACACATCGGCCCGCATTTGCAATCCGGGTTCGTCGAGTTCGCCAAACTCGATGATGCTGCCTGTTGTCTCGACCGAAGTGGGAACGCTCTTTTCGCTCCACGGCAGGGGCAACTGCTGCAAATCGGCCCAGGCTTCTTCAATCCCAGCGGCGTTCAATTGCGCGTGACCACCCAGCGCGGCCAGGACCAGGCCGTGGTCGCACAATTGATTGATCAACCGCGGAATGCCATCGGTCGCCGTGAAGACCGCCTCGAGCGCATCCTGGCTGAACAAGGCCGCGGGGTCACCGCCGCTGTTGCAGATTTGTTCGCGGATGTAATGCAGCGTTTCGTCTCGATTGAGCGGCTGCAAATAACAGCGGGTCGCCAGCCGTTGTTGAAACGACTCCAACTTGGGACCGGCCAACCGTTCTTCCAGCGAGGCACTTCCTG
>JAYTUF010000380.1:0-7427 GCA_043744755.1 Anatilimnocola sp. | reverse complement strand
TCGACAAGCAAGGGAACTTCGGCTCGATCGCCGGCCTGCCTCCCGCGGCGATGCGATATACCGAAGCGCGGCTCTCGCCCATCGCCGCGCTGATGCTGGACGATCTCGATCGGGACACGGTCGATTTCCTGCCCACGTATGACGAGCGGGCGCTGGAGCCGACGGTGCTCCCCAGCAAGTTTCCGAACCTGCTGGTCAACGGCACGCAAGGAATCGCGGTCGGCATGGCCACGAGCATCCCGCCGCATAACCTGCGTGAGGTTTGCGACGCGATGATCCGCGTCATTGATGAACCGGAAGTCTCCATCGACGAACTGATGGAGCTGATTCCCGGCCCCGACTTCCCCACCGGCGGTTTAGTCTGCGGCCGAGCGGGCATTCGCCGCGGCTACTTGACCGGCCGCAGCACGATCACGGTCCGTGCGCGCGCGAAGGTGGAGGAGCATAAGAAGGATCGCTACCGGATTGTCGTCACGGAGATCCCTTACCAGGCCCAGCGGGACGTGGTGATGGCGAAAATCGCCGAGCTCGTGAACGAAGACAAGATCAAGGGGATCAGCAGCGTCACCGATTACAGCGATCTCAAGCAGCCGGTGCATATTGTCATTGAGATCAAGCGCGATGCTGATCCGGAAGTGGTGCTCGCGCAGCTTTATCAGTTCTCGCCGCTGCAGGATTCGTTCTCGATCATTCTGCTCGCGCTCGTCGATGGCAAGCCGCGAAATCTGACGCTCAAGCAGATGCTGGAGGAGTTTCTCCGGCATCGCAGCACCGTGATTCGCCGCCGCACGCAGTTCCTGCTCTCGAAGGCACGCAAGCGGAAGCACACGGTCGAAGGTTTGCTGCTCGCGCTGGCCAATATTGACGAGATCATTCGCATCATCCGCAAATCGGGAACGATTGCCGAAGCCAAGACCGGGCTGATGAACGTCGAGTGCCCCGCGCCGCTGATGCAACGCGCGCTGGGGGATGATGGCTTCAAGGTCTTTCAATCGGAGCGGGGCGCTGCCGAGTTCTATCGCCTGACCGCGGTGCAAGCCGATGCGATTTTGCGGATGACGCTGGGCCAGCTCGTCAATCTCGAACAAGAACGCCTCGGCGGCGAACATGCCGAACTGCTCAGCGAGATGGGCGAGTACCTGCGAATTCTCTCGGATGAAGCCAACATCCGCGCGATTATTCGCGCCGACCTGGTCGAGATTCGCAAAAAACATGGCGAGGATCGCCGGACGGAACTGAGCGGCAGCGAGATCGGCCATGTCGATCTGGAGGACCTAATCACCGAAGAGACGATGGTGGTTTCGATTTCGCACAAGGGGTACATCAAGCGGACGCCCTCCAGCGTTTATCGCGCTCAGCGCCGCGGCGGCAAGGGGCTGAAGGGTGCCGAGGTTGAAGAGGAAGATCCGATCGAGCACCTGTTCGTCGCCAGTACGCACGCCTATTTGATGTTCTTCACGAACCTGGGCCGCGTCTATTGGCAAAAGGTTTATGACCTGCCGGAACTGAAGCGGGACTCGAAGGGTCGCGCGATCGTTAATTTGCTTAACCTGTCTCCGGGCGAGACCGTCGCCGAGTGCCGGGCGATTCGCGACTTCGATTTGCCTGATCATTACCTGATCATGGGAACTCGTAACGGCCTCGTGAAGAAGACGCCTCTCGCGCAGTACAGCCGGCCGAAGAAGACAGGCATCATCGCCATCAACTTGAAAGAGGGTGACGAGCTCGTCAGCGTCGCCATCGCCAAAGCGGGCGATGAACTGATTCTTTCTTCTTCCAAGGGGCAGGCCGTCCGCTTCCGGCAATCGACGGTCCGCAGTTCGGGACGCAACGCGCAGGGAGTGAAAGGGATCAAGCTCCGCAAGGGCGATCATTGCGTGGGCATGGTGGTCGCAGAACCTGAGGCGACGTTGCTCACGGTTTGCGAGAAGGGTTATGGCAAGCGAACACCAATCGGCCCCAACAGCAGTGCCCCGGAGATTCCTGAAAGCGACCTGCCCGAAGGAGCCGAGGACGTCGCGCCCGAAACGGTGGTTGAAGTCGAAGAGCCTGTTGCCGAAGAGGCCGCCGCCGAAGAGACCGAAGGTGATGCTTCCGGCAGTCGCTATCCCACCAAGGGCCGCGGCACGATGGGCGTGCGGGATATCAAGACCACCGACCGTAATGGCCCGGTCGTCGCCATCGCCGTCGTTCGCGATGACGACGAACTGCTAATGATGACCGCCCGCGGCAAGCTGCAACGCATCGCCGCCGGCGACATCAACGTCATCGGCCGCAATACGCAAGGCGTGCGGATCATGTCGCTGGATGAAGGCGATTCGCTGGTCGCGGTCGTGCGCGTGGCGAAGGAAGAGGAGGCGGAAGCGCCTGTGGTTGGCGCGCTTCCAGATTCCACTGCGATCCCTCCGCCGACGAACCCGCCCGCGGATGAAGAGCCGGGGGCGTGATACGCGCGATGGCTGTGTAGTTCGAGGGTCTCAACTGGTACGAAGCAATGGCTTCATACTACGTTGCTAAGTTGCCGCCTCAGTCCGCTCCACCTTCTCCGGCTTTAGCACCACTGTGGCCAGGGGTGGCAACGTGAGCATCACCTTATGGCTGCGGAAGTGCCAGCCCGGTTGCTCGGCCTGTTTGCCGGGGAAGTTCCCCTGGTTGCTGCCGCCGTAGTATTGCGAGTCGCTGTTGAAGACCTCTTGATACCAGCCCCCCTGCGGCACGCCGATGGGATAGTTTTCGCGGACCACGGGCGTGAAGTTGTGGACGACGACCAGAAAATCGTCCGGGTCTTTGGCGCGGCGGAGATAGACGAGCAAGCTATCGTCGCGGGCATTGCAGTCGACCCATTCGAAGCCTTCTTTGTCGAAATCTTTTTCATACAAGGCCGGCTCGCGACGGAGGAGTGCGTTCATGTCAGCGAGCATCTTCTTCAGCCCGCTGTGTGATTCCCATTGCAGCAGGTCCCATTGCAGTTCGGCGTCGTGGTTCCATTCGTTCCATTGGCCGAAGTCGCTCCCCATGTAGAGCAGCTTCTTGCCAGGATGGGTCCACATGTAGGAATACAACAGCCGCAAATTGGCGAACCGCTGCCACAAGTCGCCCGGCATTTGCGCTAGCAACGACTTCTTGCCATGCACCACTTCGTCGTGCGAGAGAGGCAGGCAGAAGTTTTCGGTGAAGGCATAGATCAGGCTGAACGTCAGCTCATCGTGATGATGCTGGCGATGAATCGGCTCGTGCTTCATGAAGCGGAGCGTGTCGTTCATCCAGCCCATGTTCCACTTGATGCTGAAACCCAAGCCGCCGGTTTCGACAGGCCGCGAAACGCCGCCCCAGGCGGTTGATTCTTCGGCAATCGTCAAGATGCCGGGGAAGTTGCCGTGGGCTTCGTAGTTGAACTCCCGCAGTAGCGAGATCGCGTCCATGTTCTCGCGGCCGCCGTGTTCGTTGGGAATCCACTCGCCCTCTTTGCGGCTGTAATCGAGATACAGCATCGAAGCGACCGCATCGACCCGCAGGCCGTCGATGTGATATTTGTCCATCCAGAAGAGCGCGTTCGACAGCAGGAAGTTGCGCACTTCGTGCCTGCCGTAATTGAAGATCATCGTCCCCCAGTCGGGATGCTCGCCCTTGCGAGGATCTTCGTGCTCGAACATCGCGGTCCCATCGAACCGCCGCAGACCGTGAGCGTCCTTGGGGAAGTGGGCCGGAACCCAATCAATGAGCACGCCGATGTCGTTCTGATGGCAATAATCGACAAAGTACATGAAGTCTTCCGGCGTGCCGTGCCGGCTGGTCGCCGCGAAGTAACCCACCGTCTGATAACCCCAACTGCCCGAGTACGGATGTTCGCTGATCGGCAGCAACTCGATGTGCGTGTAGCCCATCTCCTTGACATAATCGACAAGCTGATGCGCCAGGTCGCGATACGACAGCCAGCCATGATGCCGCGACGGATCCCGCCGCCAACTGCCGAGATGCACTTCATACACCGTCAGCGGTTTTTCGAGCGGGTTGACCGCAGCGCGGCGGGCCATCCAATCGCTGTCTTGCCATTGATGCCGCGTCAGGTCGGTGACGATCGAAGCGGTACAGGGCGGCAACTCGGCCGCGAAGCCGAACGGATCGGACTTATCGATCACCTCGCCCCACTTCGTCTTGACGCGATACTTATACTTCTCGCCAGCCTTAAGTCCGGGGACGAACAGTTCCCAAATACCACTGCTCTCGCGGCGGCGCATCAAATGCCGCCGGGCATCCCACTGGTTGAAATCGCCGACGACCGAAATGCTCTGCGCATTCGGCGCCCAAACGGCGAAGTTCACACCCTTGACGCCCTTCACGTCGCGCAGCTGCGCCCCGAGCTTTTCGTAAGCCTTCAGCAGCCGCCCCTCGCCGAACAAGTGCAGGTCGAATGGAGAGAGCATCGGCTCAAAAGAATATGGATCGTGCTGCGTCGTCATCTCGCCCCCTTCTGTGGCAAACCGTAGCTGATATTGTGGCGACGATTCCCCCGATGGCAACGGGCAGAACGCTTCAAACAGCCCGGCCGGATGGATTTTTCGCATCGGCCGCGAAACGCCATGCGACTCGTCGAGCACCCAACCTTGTTTGGAATCAGGCGAAAAAGCCCGCACCGCCAGGTGCGAACGGCCATCCTGCTGCACAACGGTCGGCCCCAAGACACTGTGGGGATTATTCAAATTGGCTTCGAGCAGCGAAGTCATATTGGCTAGAGAAACACTGGTGCGCACACTCGGCTCCTTCGAGAGATCCATTTTCATCGTGAAAACTCTTGTTCTGTTGTGTCTGCGAGGCAGACTTTCACCGGCTGAAGAGTTGCCGGACTCCGCTAATGGTTCGCTGCCAGAGCGAACTTGCGTCGGCAGGCTGCCGAGCGCGCGGTCGCTTCGGCGGGGTGTTGGTAGCGGGTGATGCTTCGGCGGAAGTGCTGGGGTCGAACCGCAACTGGCGACCGCGTACTCGGCGGGTCTTGGGCTGGGGCGATTGGCTGGGAGAGAAGCCCGCCGAAAGGTTCAAATCATCGCTGCCTCCGCCGCTGACAAGCCGGCATGTCACTTGGTGAATACTCAAAGCCTGATCGACCCGCTGCCACAAATCGCGGTTCTTGATCGGCGTCAAAGTGCCGAACCGTTCCCACTGCCAATCGTTCTCGCGCCACTGATTCAATCCTTCGGACAGTCCCCGACTGATCGCCCGCGAGTGGGTGACCAGCGTAACCTGCGACCGTTGATCGAGCGCTTCCAGGCCGCGAACAATGGCCAGCAGTTCCAACCGCTCGCGCGAATCGCCCGCTTCTTCGTCCTCGGCGTCGAGCACTGTTTTACCATCCGGCGATTGAATCACGAACCGCCACTTGCCGCCAGTTTCCGCAGCGCCGACTTCGGCTTCGTTGGAATTGGCAGTGCCCGCGCCAACCACGGCATTGCCGGTCGCGTGGGCGAACAACATAAAGTGCGGTGCGGAGACGCTCATGGGAAGTTGCGCCGGAGAGAGAAGTCTGGACTCAAGACCGGAATCACCGTCAGCGTGCATTCCATGCCCAGAACCAGAGGCTATCCCGCGCCCCCGCCGAGCTGCTGTCGAAACAGTAGCTCGTTAGAACAGCTATCGGTAAGCCTTGCGTCGCCGCTGCATATTATCCAGACGGCAGAGTCTCTTTGCGCGATACGTTTTGATGAGAAGCGCGCGATCGCGCGGGTTGTCGGGGAAACGTAGCTCGAAGCCATGCTTCGAGCGAGTGAGCACGGCTTACAGTTCGAACCAATTGATGCAACTCGGCATCGCTGGATCATGGAAGAATTCGACGGCCGCATGATAGGCATCGTCCACTGTGCATAACGTTTCGGCAGGCATGTCTAAGGGAGAAGCGTCGATCATCCTAAACGGAACTGTTGAAGGTGAATCGCGCGGAGTCATTTGCTTGGGCTGGTATCCTGGATGCCCGTCCTCAGGGAAGTAGTGGATATAGGCGAACTGCTGATAAATATGGACGAACAGCGAAGGAAATGCTTGCTCGTGTGCGAGTTCGAAAGCGCCGTAAGGGCCGGATCGAACAGAGTGTAGACGTTCCAGCAATTGCGTTTCGCTTTCGACGATCCTGGAGCCTTGCAAATCGTAAATGCGCATTGGCAATTGGCTCCATTGCCGACTCGTCCGAAGCATGGCTTCAGACTACGTCGCCTAAACCGCCGCTTGAATCTGCTCACCCACTGTCCACCGCGCCGGATTCGCCGCATCGCGTTCAATGCGCCGATACAGCGTATCGCGCTCAATTGGCTCGCGGCCCGCTTCGAGGATGAGGCGGCGGATTTGTTCGGTCGTGAGCAGTTCGGGCGTCGTCGCCCCCGCGTCGTGGTAGATCAATTCGTGACGAACGGTGCCATCGATATCATCGGCGCCATAGGCGAGCGCTGCCTGAGCGGTGCCGATCCCGAGCATGATCCAATAGGCCTTGATGTGCGGGATGTTATCGAGCATCAGCCGGCTGACGGCGATCGTCCGCAGGTCCATCAGCCCCGAAGGCTTCTTGATGTGCGACAGGCCCGTGTTTTCTGGATGAAAGGCCAGTGGAATGAAGGTTTGAAAACCGCCGGTCTCGTCCTGCAATTCCCGCAGGCGGATCAAGTGATCGACGCGGTGGAAGGCATTTTCGATGTGGCCATAGAGCATGGTGCAATTGGTCTTCAGGCCCAATTCATGCGCGGTGCGGTGAATATCGAACCAGTTGCGGGCGTCGGCTTTGTGTTCGCAAATCTTGCTGCGGACTTCGGGATGAAAAATCTCGGCGCCGCCGCCGGGCATCGAACCGAGGCCGGCCGCCATTTGCTCTTCGAGGATGGAGCGAATGCTGCGCTTGGTGAGAAATTCAAACCAGTTGATCTCGACGGCAGTCCAGGCCTTCAAATGCAGGTCCGGATAGTTGTCATGTAACAATTGCACTACATGCAGATACCATTCGTACTTCCGCTGATGATGCAGGCCGCCGACGATGTGCATCTCGGTGCAGCCGTTGTCGATCGCTTCCTGCCCGCGGGCGAGGATTTGCTCATCACTCATCGCGTAGCCCTTGGCTTCGCGGAGGTCAGACCGGAATGCACAAAAGGTGCAGCGATAAACGCAGATGTTGGTGGCGTTCAGGTGCGTATTGATGTTGTAATACGCGGCGTTGCCGTTCTTCCGCTCCCGGACGAGATTGGCGAGCGCTCCCACGTCATGTAGCGGCGTGGCGGGATCATATAGCACCAGGCCGTCGTCCAGCGACAGGCGTTCGCCAGCCTGCACTTTGTCTTGGATGGCCTCGAAAGCGAGCGATGTAAATCCAGTCATAAGAATCAATTCAGCAGCAGCGACATGTTCCCGGCCGCACCAGCGACCTTAACTATGGGTCTAACCGCCGAGTGTAGGGC
>JAYTUF010000379.1:0-1938 GCA_043744755.1 Anatilimnocola sp. | reverse complement strand
ATGAATCGATGGTCACCGGCGAGCCTATCCCCGTGGAAAAAACGACTGACGCCAGGGTTACCGGTGGTACCGTCAATGGCACCGGAACTTTCATCATGCGCGCCGACCGGGTGGGAGCTGAAACGCTCCTGTCGCAGATCGTGCGAATGGTAGGCGACGCGCAGCGAACCCGCGCCCCCATTCAACGTTTGGCCGATGTGGTTGCGTCCTATTTCGTGCCCGCCGTCATTTTGATTGCGATGATCACGTTTGCCGTGTGGGCGATCTGGGGCCCGGAACCGCGGCTCGCTCATGCCCTTGTGAATGCCGTGTCGGTGCTGATTATTGCGTGCCCGTGTGCGCTGGGTCTTGCCACGCCTATGTCGATCATGGTCGGCACAGGCCGTGGCGCTCAATCCGGTGTTTTGATTCGCAACGCCGAAGCTTTGGAAACTCTGGAAAAGGTTGACACGCTCGTGATCGATAAAACGGGCACACTTACGGAAGGCAAACCCAAGCTCGTCACGTTGGAATCGGTCGATGGCCGTGAAGATTTGGAAATGCTCCGCCTGCTGGCCAGCCTGGAAATGGCGAGCGAGCATCCCCTCGCTAGTGCGATTGTCGCGGGCGCAAAGGAACGCGGCCTGCAATTTACCAAGCCGGACAATTTTACTTCTCTGACAGGCAAGGGTGTCACGGGCGCGGTTGAAGGCCACGCCGTTGCCGCGGGCAGCGCCAAGCTGCTGGAAGATCTTTCCATTGATCCGCAGCCGCTCGAAAAACGCGCCGAGGATCTCCGCCAGCAAGGTCAAACCGTGATGCTGGTCGCCATTGACGGCCGGCCCGCCGGTCTCGTTGGAGTCGCCGATCCAATTAAGCCCTCTACGCCGGAAGCGATACAGCTACTTCACGCCGAAGGCATTCGTTTGGTGATGTTGACGGGCGACAATCGGACGACCGCTCAGGCGGTTGCGAGCAAGCTGGGCATTGATGACATTCAGGCTGAGGTGTTACCGGAAAAGAAGGCTGCGGTAGTGAAAGAACTTCAATCCGGCGGTCATGTTGTCGGCATGGCCGGGGATGGTGTCAATGACGCGCCGGCATTGGCTCAGGCGGATGTAGGCATCGCGATGGGTACAGGGACCGATGTCGCCATGGAGAGTGCCGGCATAACGCTTGTGCAGGGCGATCTCCGTGGAATCGCACGGGCGCGCCGGCTGAGCCGGGGCACCATGCGTAATATTCGTCAGAATCTCTTCTTCGCCTTTTTCTATAATGTGCTCGGCGTCCCGATTGCGGCCGGACTACTGTACCCGTTCTTCGGCCTGCTTCTCAGCCCCATGATTGCGAGTGCAGCCATGACGTTCAGTTCCTTCTCCGTGATTATGAACGCGCTCCGGCTTCGGCGGTTAGAGCTGTGAATCCCTCAATTGCTGTTCTCGCATGAAGGTTCCCTGATGAGCGCGTTCTGGGAAATGCGCTCCTGCTTCGTTGCGATTGACTACAGATTGGGCGCAAGATGCCCGGCTTCAGCCGTGCGCTGAAACAGCAATCCGGGCAAATCCAGGACGCACCGCGCGGGTCAACTCGCGATGCCGCCCTTCAGCAACTCCAGCGTGGCGGCATGGCTGGCCGCAATGCCCGGATCGCGTTCCAGCGCGTCGAAATAGCGCTTGGCGAAGCCCTTCCCATTTTCGTCCGGCCTCAACAACTCCCGCGTCTGTTGCAGAATCCCGTTCGCATCGGCGGCAACCACCCCGCTCTTCGCGTCGCCGACCAAGTCAATCCGCACGATCAAACCCGACATCGCCTGCAGCCAGGTAAACCATTTATCGTGAATCACCAACTGCAAAAATGCACCCGGCGACGAAATCCGCCCGTGAACAGCCTCATACTCGGCGCGTTCGGAATCGAGCAGCTTCTTATGCAAACCTAGCAACGCCGAATGCAAAGCAAGCA
>JAYTUF010000378.1:0-7433 GCA_043744755.1 Anatilimnocola sp. | reverse complement strand
TCCTTTCGCGGAGCGAAAGGCGACAATGGGCGAAATCCATTACAATCAAAACGAAGGTAAACACCTCCCGGCCTCATTACTTGGACTAGCCATGAGCGATCTTAATTCCCAGCACAATCGAGTCGTGTGGGTCGATATTCCGGTCAAGGATCTGGCCCGCGCGATGCAGTTCTACGGCGCGGTGCTGGCCAACAAGGTTGGCAAAATGGAATTTCCCGGCGGCGAGTTCGGCATTCTCGATCACGACCAAGGGAACGGCGGTTGCCTGGTGAAGAACGATGCCGAGGTTTCCGCCACGACCGGCATTCTCGTGTATATGAATGTCGATGGCCGCATTCGCGACGCAGTAGCAATGGTGGCACAACAGGGCGGCCAGGTTGTGCAGCCGATTCACTCAATCGGGCCGCACGGCTTTCGCGCCATCATTCTTGATAGCGAAGGAAACCGGCTGGCCTTGCACTCGAACACCGATCAATGAACCTCGTTAAAGAGTTAGACCTGTGGGGACCAACCGGTACGCAGCCCAAACCCACACTCGCCCAGTCGCAGCAATATTGCCGCCAGCTTGCAATGTCGCATTACGAGAACTTTGCTGTCGTCAGTTGGCTCTTTCCGCGGCATTTGCATCAGCATCTGTGCAATGTCTACGCTTATTGCCGCTGGGCCGACGACCTGGCCGATGAAACGGAGCGGCCGGCAGACTCGCTGCGGTTGCTCGACTGGTGGGAAGCGCAACTCGCTGAATCCGAGCCGCGGCATCCGGTGTTCATCGCGCTGCGGGAGACGATTCGCGAGCAGGACATCCCGCTGCAACCGTTTCGCGATTTGCTCGTCGCGTTTCGACAAGATCAAGTGCAAACGCGGTATGAGAACTGGGATGAGTTAGCGGACTATTGCCGCCACTCAGCCAATCCCGTGGGACGGATTGTCCTGCATCTAGGAAACGCCGCCACGCCGGAGAACTTGCCGCTCTCCGATTCCATCTGCACTGGCCTGCAACTCATCAACTTCTGCCAGGATGTTGCCCGCGATTACGCAAAGGGGCGAATCTATTCGCCTCGCGATGAACGTGAAAAGTTCGGCTGGAATGAAGAGCGGTTTGCGGCCCAAGCGGCCCACCACAGGCCCGTCGATGATTCATTTCGTCAGCTGCTACAAGTACAGGTAGACCGTGCTGACACGCTGCTGCGAAAGGGCGAACCCTTGATCACGCAGGGCGGACGCGACTTGCGCATGCCAGTTCGCTTATTCATCGCCGGCGGCTTAGCCATCGCCCGCGCAATTCGCCAGCAGCACTACGATGTCTGGTCGCGGCGGCCGGTGGTGAGCAAGTGGAGGCGGGCGCGGTTGTTGGTAAGTGCGTGGTGGTCGTCGTAGGTTGCCCCCCGCCAAAAGTGCCAGACCACACAGCGCACTCTTTCCCCAGCCCGCAAACCTTACCAACGCGATTTCCGCGCCACGTCTTTCTGCTTGGGCGACGGCGCTTTGGCAACCGATACAACACGAACAGCAGTCACGCGCACCGAGCGTGGATTGTCCTTCCGTCCGCCCACCGGCAGCCCACCATGATGCCATCCATCCATCGACGCCAATTCCTGCTCTCCGCCGCTGCAACACTGGCGGCACCGTGGTGCTTCACTGGCTCAGCCGCGATTGCTGCGGAAGCCACGGCGGTGCTCGATTGGCCCGCGCGGGTGATTCAACTGAAGGCCGACCCGGATGAGCTAACGCCGCCGGTGATCACTGCCCTCGAAATTCACCGCGACGGTCTGGTGATTGCGACCGCCGGCGACGATCACATTGTCCGCATCTACAGTCTGGCCGATGGCAGCCAGGTGCAGCGGCTGAATGCGCACGTCGATTGGGTGCGGACCATCGATTACAACCGCGCGGGCACTTGGCTTGCGTCAGCCGGTAATGACCGCCGCCTCCTGCTCTGGCCCACCGTGGGAGAAGCGAAGCCGCGACAAATTGCGATTCATGAACAGGCTATTACGTCCGTCAAATTCAGCGACGATGGCACGCAGCTCGCCGTCGTTGGTTTCGAGCGCAATGTGCGGATGTACCGGGAGAGTGATGGCAAGCTGTTGTGGCAAGCCGATGGTCCCTGCAACGATCTACGGACGGTTCGCTTCGCCCCCGATCAACAGACGATTGCCGTCGCTGGCCGTTGTGGTCGCATCCGGTTGTTGAGCACTGCCGATGGTCGCAAAGTCCGCGATTTCACCGCGCATCAGCAGCGGGTGCGAGCGCTGGAGTTCTCGCCCGACGGCAGCTATCTGGCTTCCGTGGGCGAAGACCGGACCATTCATATTCAACCGCTCAGCGATGGAGCAGTGGGCAAGAACCTGCCGCAGCGGCCCGTGAAAGTTCTCGCGGCGCACTTCTACGGCCCCGGTCTGCTGGCCGTGGCGGGCAGTGACAACCAGGTTCGCTTGTGGGATGTCGTTAAGCAGGAAGAAGTGGGGCTGCTCACCGGCCACACGGGCAGCGTCGCGGCGCTCGGCGCGCAGGGCAGCATCCTGGCTTCGGCCGGCTACGACACGACCGTCCGCCTGTGGACGATTACCGAGAACATCGCGGGCAGCCGGCTACCGTTCAATACACGTTAGACATAGTCGCCTTTCGCTCCGCGAAAGGGCGCGTGCTTTCGCGGAGCGAAAGCCGACATTCACAGGGAGGTGACTTGTGGGAATGTGGAACCTGCTCTCGATCTGGCGGCGCTCGCTGTGGTCGGCTCGTCTTTCCGAAGCCGCCCAGCACACTGGCAAAACGATTCGCAAAAGCGGCGGTCGCACCCTGCGCCTGGATGAGCCTTCGCGCCGTTGCCGGTTCGAGACCATGGAAGAACGGCAACTGCTCGACGCCGACCCGATCAAGCTGGGACTGATCTATATCGAAGAAGACGGCGGCTCGGATCAGCACGGCGATACGTTTGAAGTGATGTTCGAGGGGGGCGCGGCCAACACCGAACTCACACGGGTCGTTATCGACACTGATCAAGGCGTGAAGGGCCGCAGTGTCGGCGATTTGCTGTTCGACACCGTGAAGGGTGGTTGGGGCGCGGATGAAGCCTACAGCATGCAGATTGTGTCGCAGACCGGCATTCAGGAAGTGACTTGGACCGTCGAAGATGGCGGCACGCAACTGGTCCTCAACCTCAAGGGCTTCAACGCCGGCGAGAAGCTGCGGTTCAGCATTGATGTCGATGAGGTGCAGGACTTCGATCCCACCATCACGGATCAAGCACTGATTAATGAAGGGGTCGACCCGATCACGTCGGGCGTCGAGTTTCAAGGCTCGATCGCTACCGGCACATTCAAGGCCCCGCATTATTTCGATGTCGCAGGCTCGCGCGAGTTCCGCAATCTGTACGACACGCAGTTCGCGGGCACGAACCTGTTGATCTCGTCCGGCAACGCGAACGGCTTGCCGCACGACGATTACCAAGGCCGGCGCGATCGCTCGACCGGCGTGATGGTCCCGCTGCAGCAGTTGCCCAAGCCAATCACGATCTCCGGTCGCGTTTTCTTGGACTACGATGCTGACTTGATCCAAGACGCCGGCGACAACGGCATCACTGGCGTCACGCTGTCGCTCTGGAAAAAACAAGGGAACAGCTACGTCTTCACGGGTCAGACCACGCAAACGAACTCGCTTGGTGACTACCAATTCGGCGCGAGCCTCAGCTTGCAGACCGGCACCTATCAAGTCCGCGAAACGCAGCCGGCTGACTATTTCAGCGTCGGCGCGATCGTGGGCAAGGTCGAGGGGGTTACGACCGGCAGCCTCGTCGCCGGCGATCTCGATCAACTCACGGAAATCGCCCTGCCGTTGGGCGATACGCACGGTGTGAAATATGATTTCGCGGAAACTCTACCAGCGTCCATTCGCGGCGTCGTGAAGCTGACGGATAAGTATGGCAACTGCGAAGCGGCCGGCGTGGTCACGCGGCCGATTGCTGGCGCGACGGTCATTCTCAAGGACCAGCAGGGGAACATCCTGCTGCAGGCGACGACCAATGCCAACGGCGAATACCAGTTCGTCAATCTGCGGCCCGGTTCCTACACCATCGTCGAACAAACGCCACCGGGATTGATCGACGGCGATGATGACATCGGCACGATCAACGGCGTGGTGACCGGCACCGTCGTGGCCAACGACACCATCGGTGTCTCGCTGCTCGGCGGGCAGCAGGGGATCAACTACGACTTCTGCGAAAAAGAGCCCGCGATGGTTTCGGGTTATGTCTATCACGACCGCGACAACGATGGCGTGCGCGATTCGGGAGAAGAGACGATTCCCGGCACGACGATCATCCTGCTCGATGCCAGTGGCACGCAGGTCGCTACACAAGTGACCAACAGCAGCGGCTTCTACAAGTTCACTGGCCTGAGCGCCGGTACGTACATGATTGTGGAGCAGCAACCGGCCGGTTGGAGCGATGGCAAAGATACGCCCGGCACCATCGGCGGCGTGACGGTCGGCACCGCGGTCAATCCGGGCGACAAGCTCAACGGCGTGAGCTTGCTTTATGGCGACAACGGCGTCGAATACAACTTCGGCGAGCTCAAGACAGTCAGCATTTCGGGCTACGTTCACGAAGACCCGATTCGGAACTGCCTCATCGATCCGGGCGAGTTGCCCATCGCAGGCGTAACCATTCGGCTCTACGACACGGCCGGCAATTTGATTGGCACGACGCTGACCGACGCGAATGGTTTCTATAAGTTCGAGAATCTCGCGCCCGGCACGTACATGGTCCGCGAGACGCAGCCGACCGGATACATACACGGCGGGCAGAAGCTTGGCTCGCAAGGCGGCGTCGAGGCGGCCGATGAACTGAGCCAGATTTCACTTCCCTCGGGCGTGAACGCCACGGATTACAACTTCTGCGAAATCCTGCCCGTTAGCATTGATGGCTTCGTGCATGAAGATCCGGACCGCGATTGCTATTTTGATTCGAATGAGCTGCCCATCGCGGGTGTGACGATTCGCCTGTATGACGCGAGCGGCAACCTGGTTGCGACGACGCTGACCGATATCAATGGCTACTACAAGTTCGATAAGTTGCCGCCGGGAACTTACACCGTTCGCGAATCGCAGCCGGCGGGATATTTTCAGGGAGGACAAGTCGCCGGCTCGCATGGGGGAGATGATTCTTCCACCGATCAAATCGGCGGCGTGACGCTCAACTCGGGCGACAACGCGGTCAATTACAACTTCTGCGAAATCCTCCCCGCCGATCTCAGCGGCTGGGTCTGGGTCGATACGCAGCACGATTGCATCTTCCAGCCTGAAGAGCAGCCACTCGCCGGTGTGGTGATTAATCTGTTCAATGAGTCCGGCGTGCTCGTCGCCACGACTCAGACAAACTCACTGGGCCAATACTTTTTCGGGAATCTCAAGCCCGGCAACTACACCGTCCAAGAATCGCAGCCCAGCGGCTACTTCCAAGGCGGACAGGTCGCCGGCTCGAATGGAGGCGATGATTTTTCTGATGACGTCATCGCCGACGTGAACCTCAACGGTGGCGATCACGCGACCGAATACAACTTCTGCGAAGTGCCGCCGGCCAGTCTCTCGGGCTATGTGTTTCAAGATGGTCCCGCGATTGTCACCAACGCCAGCACTCCCCCCGCGAACCTGTATGACATCCGCGATGGCCTGCTCACGGCCGATGACCGCCGCATCTCCGGCGTGGTGCTCGAACTGCGACATACGCTCTCGGGCGAAACGGTTGATCTCTCCGAAACCTTGCTCGGCGGCAGTGGCGCCTATCGCGTCACGACCGATAGCGATGGCTTTTATCAGTTCCTCAATTTGCCCGGCGGCAACTACACGGTGATTGAAGTTCATCCCGCCGGTTACTTCGATAGCAAGGACACCGCCGGCACCACAACCGGTCTGGCCATCAATGTGAACACAGCCGTCGATGCCCTGACGATTCAAACCTTTCAACTCGCGGGCGTGTCGTTCAATTTTGATGCCATCCTCCGCATTCCGTTGGCTGCCGGACAAAGTTCGTTGCTGAACAACTTCAGCGAAGTGCGGATCACGCCGACCACCATTCCGCCGCCGCCGAAGTTGATCACGCCGCCGCCGCAACAGCCGCAGTTCAATCCGCCGCCGGTGCCCGAATTGCCGCCGTTCATCTTCATTCCGCCGCCGGTAGCCGAGCAACTGATCACGGGCGGCGACTCGGGCTGGACCTGGCATCTGTCGGTGATCGACGCGGGCAATCCGCGCATCTCGCAGCGGAGCACGCGGATCGCCGAGAGCCTGTTTCGGCCGGCCCTGTTCGTTGACAAGGTTCAGTGGCAGGCCGACCGACTCCGCCAGGGCGTGTGGACCATTCACACCGGCGCCGACGATGTTCGCTCGCCCCACTTCGCCTTCGGCATCACCGGCGCGATCCCCGTGGCCGGCGACTGGAACGGCGATGGCAAGGACGAGATCGGCGTGTTCTTTAAGGGCGAATGGTTCCTCGATCTGAATGGTAACGGCCTGTGGGACGAAGGTGATCTGTGGGCCAAGCTCGGCAGCGAAGCCGATCGCCCGGTCGTCGGCGATTGGGACGGCGACGGCAAGGACGACATCGGCATCTTCGGTCCCGAATGGCCCATGGACCCGCGGCACATCAAGCATGAGCCGGGCTTGCCCGATCCCGATAACGGTCCCAAGGATCGGCAGAAGAACGTGCCGCCGAAACCCGAGGAGGCCACCGAAGGCGACCGCCGCTTGCAGCTTTCCAAGCATGGCAAGGAACGGTCCGACCTGATCGATCACGTCTTCCAGTTCGGCGTGAGCACGGATGTGCCCATCGCGGGCGACTGGAATGGCGATGGCATCCGCTCGATCGGCGTCTATCGCGATGGCAAGTGGCACTTCGACATGGACGGCGACGGCAAATGGTCGAAGGGTGACAAAACCGCCCGCTTCGGCGAAAAGGGAGACCTGCCCGTGGTCGGCGATTTCAACGGCGACGGCATCGAAGAAATCGGCATCTTCCGCGGCGGCAAGTGGATCGTCGATATGAACGGCAACCGCGAAATCGACGCCGCCGACCGCGTCTTCGAACTGGGGGGCGCCGGAGACCTACCCATCGTCGGCGATTTCAACGGCGACGGCTACGACGAACCGGCCCTCTACCGCGAGGGCGAGCTCGAAGTAGAAACCTCGTACGAAACGCCGCCGCAGTAAGCCGGGTTCGTGGCCACAGACCTCCAGGTCTGTGCGCCCCTCCCGAATTCACGCACTGATAACCCTTCGCACCTCACTTTTCGCCGCGCTGCCGGCGTGTCTAAGTCCAAAGCCGGCAACACGTTATCGAATAGTTATCAGCACTTGATAACGATTTATTGACAACATCTGATAACAACTCTAACGAGTGATGCGTCGTCTCGCGTTCCCAGGTTGGAGTTCCGGCTTCA
>JAYTUF010000377.1:0-7446 GCA_043744755.1 Anatilimnocola sp. | reverse complement strand
CGCGAATCTGCTTGATCTGCTCTTTGCTCTTCGTCGCAAAGCCGCCGAGCGCGCTCAGGCCCACCACGGACAAGCCCAGGCCAAAGACCACGCAGGCGGTCGTCGCCCATTTCTGGGCCTGCGGCGTGATCCAGATGCCCCAGGTGATGCCGAAGGTCCAGATGCCGTTGGCCAGGTGAAACACGCACGATAAAATGCCGATCGCATACAAGATTTGCACGATCAGCGGCGAGAGAGCTGCCGCGGCGGTCGAGGTCGCGTTGTAAGGCCGGAAATTATAGCCATGCAAGGGGGCGGCGACGCCCTCGGTCCACCACTCCGCATGAATCCAGCCGTGCATGTGAAACACATGCCACATGATGAACACAAAGGCGATCATGCCGGTCGCCCGTTGCAGCGTGTAGCGAATGTTGCTGCCGTATTTATAAGTGCTGCTGTTGGGCAACCCGCCGCGAATGATGATCACGCCGAAGATGGCGTGAAACAGCAGCGGGAGAAAGATGAAGACCCACTCGACCACCGGCAACAGCGATCCCAACGAGTGAATGTTGTAGACCATTTTCTGAAACGTCAGGGAGCTATCCAGCACCGTGGCATTGGTGAGCAGATGCACCACCATGTACGCTCCGACGGGAATCACTCCGCTGAGCGAATGCAGCCGGCGGAGCAAAAACTCGTTGCGAGCGAGAAAAGTCGAGGGCGGACCGTCGGTCACGGGAGCTTCAGTCACGGCAATCCTCTTCAGGCCACGACAGTCGTCGCGGCGATGCAAAAACCAGGAGGGCAATGATCGGCATTACATCTCGTCACTGCCGAGCGCAACCAGTATAGGCGTCCGCTCCGCTTTGCCAACAGGGAGTGGCCCAACCAGGCAAAGCGCGTCGCAAGCGAACGCGGCGAAATGATTACTTGCTTCGTTGGATCGCTAATCGCGCCAGTTCCGTAATCGGATCATCCGGGTTCCCCTGGGCGAACTCTTTCAGCAGTTCCTGGGCGGCGGGGGCGACACTCAGTTCCAGCACGCGCATCCCTTTCTCCACGAGTTTGGTTTGTGGATCTTCGGCGATTTCGGCTTTCAGCAGCAGTTTGATACGGGCTTTGACCTCGGCGGAATCGCTGGTGCGGAGTTCGGATTCCAGCAGACGGCGCGCTCGAGGCAGGGACCGGACGAGATTCTCCGAGGCCTTTTCACGCGTGGCGAAGGTCTCGTGATCCAGATCCTTGATCCACTGCTTGATGACCGCGGTCCCCTCAGTGGCTTGTTTAACGCGGAGTTGCTCGGCGATGAAAGGGACAGCCTGCGGGGCGGCGGCGAGCGTCCAAATGGCCTGATAGGCAATTTCTGGATTCTTGTCCGTAAGGGCTTGTTGCCAGCGAGTTTCGATCTCGGCCCGAGTCAGGCTCAAAGGCGGTCCATTCGTCAGGCCCGTGGCGTCGATCCGGTCCAAGTCGTCCAGCGAGCGCCCGAAGTAGATGTGATCGAAGTAGCCCGCCTCGCCGTCGAAGCAAGTCAACGCCAGGCCGCAAATCGTGCGCTCGCCGAAGTCTTTGAAGAGATCGACGGTCACCAGCGTCCATTCGGCGGGCGGCTTGGGAGCTACGTATTGCGTGCCCCACCCATATTTATCGACGCCGGCGGTGAGGCGGATGTTCCAGTCGGTCAGGTCGTGCAACTGCAGCATGATGCCGGAGCAGCCGGGCGCTCTCCAGGCAAAACGAAGGTAGCGATACTCGCCCGCCGCGGGTTTCTCCGTAATGCAAAACTTCCACTCGGGGATCTCAGGCGAGAACCGCTGCATCGGCACGATCCGCACGCTGCTCTTGCCGGAGAAGACCACGTCCTTCTCGACGTGCCCCTCGCCGGGGCAACCCGTCGGATTCGTCAACTTGGGCAGCAACTCGTCGCCATTGTCTTCCAGCAACAAAGCCACAGCGGGCTTCGCGCGAACCACTTTTGGCTCGACCTCCGCCGGCGCACCCGGCACCGCGAACGCGCGGCCAGTCATGCAGATTAACACGCTGCAGACCGCGAGCATCCAGCGCATGATTGAACTCCCTGGAGAGCGACACTTGCATCGAAGGACCCGGCTTAGTTTAAGCGCTGGGGAAGCGAACCGCGAGCGAGCATTTCGCCTCCACCAGCAAGATCTTTTCGTTGGCGACGAGTAGGGATACCGGGTATTAATTTCGAATGCCGATCCCACGGTGGGCCGGCGGCAATTACACTTGTCGGTCTCGGAAGATGGTTTGACCATTCGCCGCCTGGCGGGCTGGACATCCCCTCGCCGAAACCGGCCACGCTGCAGTATCCGCACCTGATCGAACATGGGGGCCAACTGCTGTTTGCCTATTCGCGGAACAAAAACCAATCGGAACTGTTCCGAATCGAATTGAGTGAGATTGAACGGTTACGCGGCAAACCATAACTTGTAGAGGCATTTTCCGCGTAGCGACGACCATCTGAGGAACCCTGTCGATGCCCATTGAGTTTCTTTGCCAGAATTGCAGCCAGCAGTTGCGCGTACCGGATACCGCGGCGGGCAAGAATGCGCGGTGCCCGAAGTGCTCGACGATTCTGGCCGTGCCGGCCAGTACCACGAGTGCAGCGCCCGCGAGCTTGTCGCCCCTCTCGCCGCCGCCGCAGCCTGGTTTCAACTTTGGTGCTGCCGAGCCCAAGCCAGCCAGCAACGATCCGTTTGGCGGAGGAGCACCGGGTGGTTCGTTCGGCGCTCCGCCGCCGAAAAATCCGTTTGGCGACTCGGGCGCGGCCAGTCCCTTCGGCGGCAGTGGTGGCAGCGGCGGGGTCGTCAATCCATATGCTTCGCCGGCGGCGGTCGCGTATCAGCAGTCGAACTTTCAAACCGGCCCGGTTGGCCATCGGGTGGTCGAAATCGGCACGATCATGAACCACGCCATGGCGGTCTGGCAGAATAACCTCGGCCTGCTGGTGGGCATGACTTTTGTTGTCTTCCTCCTCACATACGGCGTCGCCTATGGAGCTCAAGGTATTCAATATGTGCTTCGGGAAAACGGCCAACCCGAACTCGCCCTGGTGACGGCCTTAGTGTTCTTGCCCATCAACTTCGTCTTGCCGACGTTCCTCGGCATTGGCCAGGTCCAAATTTGCCTGAAGTTGGCCCGTGGACAACGGGCGGAGTTCAGCGATCTGTTCGGCGGCGGCTCGCGGTTGTTGTCTGCCCTGGGCTTATCGCTACTGATTGGGTTGGTCACTGTACTGACCGTCGTGCTATGTTTCCTGCCAATGATTCCGCTGGCGCTTTTCTTCTGGCCCTGTTATTACCTGGTGGTCGATAACAAGGCACCGGTGATGGAATCGTTTTCGGTGGCCGCCCGAATTACGGAGGGGAACAAGCTGACAACTTTCCTGATTTGGTTGCTCGCCATCGGCATTGCTCTGCTGGGCTTTCTCGCCGTGTTCATTGGCCTGCTGTTTGCAATTCCGCTGATGACCGTGCTTTGGGCTACCGCCTACTTGATGATGTCGAACCAACTCGGCGGGCAACCAGGATATGGACAGTCCGCGGCGCCTCAGCCGATGTATCGGTGAGGATGGGATACTGTTGGGACTTATAAATACAAGCGACTCACCGGACCAGCGTTACGAGAACCTTGCCGATGCCTATTGAGTTTCTTTGCTCGAGTTGCAACCAGCAGCTGCGGGTACCGGATGGCGCCGCGGGCAAGAATGCGCGGTGCCCGAAGTGCGCGACGGTGCTTGCCGTGCCCGCGGGTTCCGGCGGATTGTCGCCGCTGGCTCCACCGCCGCAAGCGGGTTTTAACTTCGGCCCTCCGGAGCAGGAGCCGATGGCAGTCGAAAATTCGCTCCGTCCGGCAGTCAAGCCGCCGGCGTTTGGCGGCGGGTTGCAGAATCCTTATGCGTCGCCCCAAGGAACCTATCAAGCTCATGCGCCGATGCCCGCCGGTCCCGTGGGGCATCAAATTGTGGAAGTGAACGCCGTCATCAATCATGCGGTCAAGGTCTGGCAGAACAACTTAGGAATTGCCATTGGCATGTTTCTGCTGCCGGTTGTGGTGTTGTTGCCGGCCATGGGGTTCGGTTTCGCAGCGGTGATCCTGATTGCCCAATTGGACGTGCCCGCGTTGACCGTCATCCTGGCGGTGTTTGCCTACCTGGCCATTTTTGCGTTGCAGACCTTCCTGAACATTGGACAAGCTCAGATGTGCCTGAAGCTGGCCCGGGGCGAGGCAGTCGGCTTGGGCGAACTCTTCAGCGGTGGAGCTCGCTTTCTGCCGGTGCTGGCGTTTAGCTTGCTCGCAGGGCTGGTGCTGACCGTGGCCATGCTGCCGTTGTATGTGCCGGCTGTGATCCTACTGTTGTATTTTTGGCCTTCCTATCATTTGGTTCTGGAGGGTAAATGCGACGTGATGGAATCGTTTGGCATTGCCCGTCGAATCACCGAGGGGAACAAGCTGACCACCTTTGTGCTGGTGCTGGTAAGTTATGGGTTTTTGTTGATCGGCGAACTTGCCTGTCTGGTCGGCTTGATCTTCGCAGCCCCGTTGGTGTTTCTGATTTGGTCAACGGCGTACCTGATGATGTCCGGACAGATTCCCGTTCCACCGCTGCAGCAACCTTATGTGCCGCAGCAGCCGATGTATCGGTAACGTAGGGTGGGTCGAGCGCCGTGTTAATCCAATACGGCCGCGAGGCCCACCATTGAGTTTCATACTAAATCCCGAATTAGACCCCACCGAGCTTGTCTCGGTGGTGAAGTGATTCCGCACTAGAAATTAAGTACCAAACGTCCTGCCCCCACCGACCTCGCGTCGGCGGAGCACGTGATTTAGGGCCGGAATCATTCGTTCCACCGGCACAAGGCCGGCGGGGACGAGAAATTCGAATGTTCGTGGCTAGTGCAAAATCAAGGCTCCACCGAGGCAAGCTCGGTGGGGGCCAATTCGGGAACTTATTTTCGAGATGATCCTTAGCAGGTCGTGGTGGGGCACATGAGTACATTCGACCCACCTGACAATCGCGCGATTCCTAAACTCTCAATCACCGCACCGCGCAAAGACGACGAGCGGGAACCGGATAAGCGGCCGCTCGATTTGGGCATCATAGGGCGGCTGATCGGCTACATGCGGCCGTATGCGGTCAAACGGAACATCTTATTCGGTTGCGTGCTGCTGCGGGCGATTCAGTTGCCGCTGATTGCCTGGACGGTGGGGGCCGTCATCAACGGGCCGATTGCCCATCACGAGAAATATGCGAATCCCGTGCAGGCAATCCTGCTAGGTGCCTGCGGGCTGGCCCTGCTCGCGCTGTCAACGCAAGTCGTTTTCCATTTTCGCCAGCGCTTGGCCCTCGAAATGGGCGAAGCGGTGATTCACGATCTCCGCCGCGAGATCTTCGCCCATCTGCAGCGAATGCCGATGAGCTTCTATAACAAAACCAAGCTGGGCCGGATCATCAGCCGCGTGACCAGCGACTGCGAAGCCCTGCGCGTCGGCGTGCAGGACGTGTTGTTCGTGAGTCTCGTCGGCGTGTTTCAAATGATCGTCGCTGGCTCGTTGATGCTCTATTACGACTGGGCGCTGTTCAGCGTGGTCGTGGCGATGAGTCCCATTTTGTGGACGCTCAATCGCGTCTTTCGCAAAAAACTCAGCGCCGCTTATCGCGTGGTGCAGGAGAGCTTCAGCCGGCTGACCGCGACGCTCGCGGAATCGATCAACGGCGTGCGGCTGACGCAAGGCTATGTGCGGCAGGATCTGAATGCCGAGTTGTTTCGCGAGCTGCTCGATTGGCACGGTGACAACGTCGTCCGCGCGGTGCGGCGGGAAGGTCTGCTGCTGCCGCTGCTGGAACTTAACAGCCAGATTTTCATTGTGGCCCTGCTGCTGATCGGCGGATATCGAGTGATGTCGCCGGAAATTCGGATGCCGGCCGACAACCTGGTGTTCTTCTTCTTTCTGGCAAATAGCTTCTTCAGTCCGATTCAGATTCTCGGCAATCAATACAACCAGGCCCTCACCGCGATGGCCGGCGCGGAGCGGGTCTTCGCGCTGCTCGATCGCCAGCCTGAGTGGACCGATGTTGCCGATGCCCAAACCCTGCCGCCGGTCATCGGCCAGGTGGAGTTAAGGAACGTCACGTTCGGCTACGACCCCGAGCGGCCGGTGCTGCACGAGATTTCGCTGGCTGCGGAACCGGGCGAAACGATCGCGCTCGTCGGCCGCACCGGCAGCGGCAAGAGTTCGATCATCAACCTCATCGCGCGGTTCTATCTGCCGCAGCAGGGGCAAGTGCTGATCGATGGGCACGATACGCGGCTGGTCACGGGCGATTCGCTCCATCATCAAATGGGTCTGGTCCTGCAGCAGAATTTTCTGTTCAGCGGCAGCGTGAAGGAAAACATCCGCGTCGGTCGGCCGAATGCCACCGATGACGATGTGGTGCTCGCTGCTGTGCAACTCGATTGCCTCGACATGCTCGCCACCTTGCCACAGGGGCTCGAAACCCAAGTGGGAGAACGGGGCGCACAGCTTTCACTCGGTCAACGGCAGCTCGTCTGTTTCTGCCGAGCCTTGGTGGCCAACCCGCGAATTCTGATTCTGGATGAAGCGACCAGCAGCGTCGATACACTCACCGAACTGCGGATTCAAACCGCGCTCGCCAAGTTGCTCTCAGGCCGAACCAGCTTTGTCGTCGCCCATCGCCTGAGCACCATTCGGAAGGCGGACCAGGTGCTGGTCTTAGAGGACGGCCGGATTATCGAGCAGGGGAACCACCTCGAGTTGATCGCCGCCGCTGGTGTATATGCGGGGATGGTGCGGCAGTTCACGCATGGGTAGGGCGGGAATCGGGAGTCAGGAGGTCAGGGAATCAGGAGTCAGGAGGTTAGGCGGCATGGTAGAATGGCTTGAGATAATTGATAGGAGATAAGCCTATGGCGATTACGATTGATGCGACTTATGAGGACGGGGTCCTGAAACCAGACCGAGCGTTGCCGCTGCGCGAACATGAGGCCGTCAGGGTGACGATTGAGTCTCGTGCCGAGCAGCCGATTAAAGCTGCCACTGATGATGCCGGCTGCAAGCTGTCATTAGGTGAGCGAATCGCGGCGCTGGCTCGCGATCTGCCGTCAGAAGTTCTTGACTTATTGCCGGCCGACGGAGCATCGCAGCACGACCATTATATTTACGGCACGCCGAAGCGCCCGGAGCGGCCGTAAATGGGTGGGGTGTACTTCGCCGATACATTTTACTGGATCGCCCTGGCAGCTTCGAGAGATGCCTGGCATGGGCGAGTTCTGGCGTGGCAACAGGCCCATGAAAACTCCTCCATTGTCACGACTGAGGAAGTGCTCGCCGAAACGTTGACTTGGTTCGCTCCGCGAGGGCCAATCTGGCGATCGATCGCGGTGGAGTTAGTGCGCAATATTTTGGCAGATGTTTCGGTGCAGG
>JAYTUF010000376.1:0-7466 GCA_043744755.1 Anatilimnocola sp. | reverse complement strand
GCTTCCGCGGCTCGGCAGGAGCCTCGCCCTCCCAACACACCGCAATGCGCGCTGATAACACTTGTCCCATTGATCGCTTCATGCAGTTCCATACTTGCCGTATACCGCGGATTCACTTCAATCAGCCAGAATCCAGCCTCATTGCGGATCAAGTCGATGCCGAACAGCCCCTGCAAGCCCGCAGCGTTTGATAACAGTTTCGCGACTCTCATCAACGACACTCGTTCAGCCGCCGTGATAACCCCCGGCGCAAGCGATCCCGCGTATTGAAACTCCTGCGGCGCACCCCACTTACGACCAATCCATTGCTGGGCAGCACCGATCCAGATAACCTCCCCATTGATAACGACAAACGAAGCGCTGAGCGCCTCGCCGATAACATATTTCTGGCAGACTGAATCCCGACTCCCAACACCTGTTTCCTGACTCCCGAACCGCATACGCATGCCGCCGCCGGACCGCCGCGGCTTGATAACCCATTCCCCCGATAACCCTGCGCGCGATAACAGCGTCTCGGGATATCGCACCTCCTGCCCAGCCAAGGTGCGTGATAACCAGCGCGGGTCGCGGACGCGCGATAACACTTCCGGGCCGTTGCCGATCAGCGGTCGTAACTTCGCCAGGCGAGCGACCAGGCGGGAGTAGTTCTCCAGGCTGCCGGTGTACATCCACGGCGCCTGCGGGGCGGCGGCCAGGGCGGAAAGAAACTCCGCTGGATAGCGTTTGATTTGGGTTGCCGGCCCCAGTGCCTGCAAGTCAGCATCCGCAAACAGGTCAATCCCATACGGCTGATAACCGGCCCGCGCCGCCGACTGGGCCGCAGCGCGGACGCTGGTACCCAAGAGAATCAGCGCTGGCTGGGTGGTCATTGGCGCACCGTGGGTTTTGGGGCAAGGTCCCTTACATTGTCGCCTTTCGCGGAGCGAAAGACGACAATCAGAATCGATGCTGGTATTTGTGATTAAATTTTCACAAGTTCGTGATTACTTGTCAAGGGTCGCCGCGCGTCCTGGCCGCACGTTTCCTTCCGCTGCGGCCAGCCCTATAATGCCGTCCGGCTGTCTCCCCCTCACCCACTCTCCCCCTCTCCCCATGCCCATCACCCATCGCAATCTCGGCCGCTCCGGCGTGAAAGTCTCCAACCTGTGCCTCGGCACGATGATGTTCGGCGGGGCGACGAGCGAAGCCGATTCGCATCGGATCATTCACAAAGCCCTCGATCTGGGGATCAACTTTCTCGATACCGCCAACATGTACTCAACGGGCGGGTCGGAAGTGGTTGTCGGCAAAGCGCTGGCGGGCAAACGCGACCGGGTGATTCTGGCCACCAAGGGTCGCAACAAGATGGGAGATGGACCGAACGACCAAGGGGCGAGCCGCGTCCATTTGATGCACGAGCTGAACGCGAGCCTCAAACGGCTGGGCACCGATTATGTAGACATCTACTACGTCCACACCCCCGATTACGGGACGCCCATCGAAGAAACGCTCCGCGCCCTCGACGACATGGTCCGCAGCGGCAAGGTGCATTACCTGGCCTGTTCCAACTTCCGCGCCTGGCGAGTCTGCGAAGCTTTGTGGACGAGCGACCAGCACAACCTGCACAAATTCGCCTGCGTGCAACCGTTGTATAACCTCGTCAATCGCGATATCGAAGTCGAACTGCTGCCGCTTTGCAAAGAGCATGGCCTGGGCGTTGTCACCTACAGCCCACTCGCCCGCGGCATCCTCAGCGGGAAGTACCAGGCGGGCCAGCCTTATCCTGAAGGCAGCCGCGCCGCCCGCAACGACGTCCGCATGAAGCAAGCGGAGCTGCGCGACGAAAGTCTCGATGTCGCGGGTAAACTGACCGACTATTGCAAAGCGAAAGGCGTGGCCTCGTCGCACTTCGCCCTGGCCTGGTGCCTGGCCAATCCAATCCTCACCTCGATCATCCTCGGCCCCCGCACGATGGAACAATTCGACGACAACCTGGGTTGCCTGAACGTCGAGATCACCGCCGAAGACGAAAAGTTCATCGACAGCCTCGTGCCGCCGGGGGAACATACGGGCAAGGGGTATCAAGACCCGCTGTATCCGATCACCGGGCGCGGCAGATAATTCACGCGGTGTGCCACTGGCTAGGAGGTCGCGCCCAACGGATTTCGGTGCAATGGAACGTCGCCGCGACCGACTGCCAGTGCTGCCCCGCTCTGCCGCTCAGCACTGGCAGTTCGTCGCGGCCACGCTGATTTTGCGAATGGCGTTTCTCGGCGCGACTCCTAGCCAGTGCCACCCTAAAACTCAGGCGAGACATTAATGCTTCCGCCACAGTACCGGCAACTGCGGCGCGTCGCTCATCAGCGTGGCGCGATAGGTGGCGTCGGTAACGATGCGGGCGGCGAGGGCGCGGAGGTTGAAGCGCTTCTCGAAGGCGGGGACGCTGATATCGACGTCGGGAAACTCCAGCTTGCCATACTCCTTCCGGTCCTGGTCCCGGAAGATCAGGGCGTGATACCACTGCTCGTCCTCGCGCTCTTCCGGGCCTTCGCAATACCAGGCAAATAGCCAGGGATGATCGCGAAACGACCGCCGCACATTGCTCGGCTCGATGTTTTGCCAACGACTCATTGACTGTTCGCTTGTGGAAGTAGGCCGGAACAAGGTACTCCGCAGTTCCGGCATGATTTGCAACACCTGCCGGAACCGCACGAGTACGTTTGTTCCGGCCTACTGATTACTTTTCTTTCGCAAACTTCGGCATCGACGCTTCCCCTTCAATCTGATTCAGGCCGAAGGGGACCAGAAAACTGCCGACGAAGAAATCGGCGACGAGCTTCCCCTCGTCATCGCGGCGGGTTTGATGAAAGACGTACGGAGCGAGACTGCCATCGGCGCGGCGAAGCCAGTACCAGTGGCGAGGTTGGAGTTGGTGAGGTTCCATCCGGGCATGATAACATGTACCTGGGAAGAATTGAGACTGACAGTCACCGCCTCGTTCAAGCGCAGCCGCCATGTCCACCACGCCTACTATCCGGCCGTCCCGCTCCCGGCGTTGGTGGTTGCCCCGGTTTAGCCTGCGAACATTGCTCCTCCTGATGTTGCTGTTGGGAGCAACGCTCGGATTCCTGGGCAATTTCTGGCGGCAAGTGCAGCACCAACGGCGGGCGGTGGCGCTAATCGAAGGGGCGGGGGGAAGGGTGCGTTACAGCTATGAGTTCGACTTCGAGGATGACCGTGTGGATCTCGATGACGCACATCAGGAATATGCCAACACCTATTATGGCTTTACCGACGACGGGATTCGCCTGCGCAAACGGACGACGGCGTCCGGGACGGTGATTGAATATGAGACGCCGCCTGGACCGAAATTCATTCGTCGCCTGCTGGGGGACAAGACGTTTGCCTCTGTCGATCTCATCAATCTGTGGGAGGCTAATCTCGACGATCCACCGAACCTGTCGCACCTACCGGAACTGAAAGTGGTTTGGCTTTCGGGCCAGCAGGTCAGCGATGGGTGGCTTCGGCAATGTGCACGAGCGCCGAAACTGAAAGAGTTGCATCTTTTCGGCGGATCCGTCGCCACCGCAACGGCCGATGGTATGTCCCAGTTACGTTCCGCCCGCAACCTGGAACACCTGAGTCTGTACGGCGATTCGGTAAACGATGAAACGCTGACGGGCGTCGCCGATTTGCCACAATTGAAAGCCCTGTGGCTATTTGATACGCCGCAGGTCACGTCGGCGATGTTCGCGAATCTAAAAGGCCTGCAGGAGCTTAGGTCGTTGAATATCATCCGGGCGAAAGGAATTGACGACGACGGGACTGAAAACCTGGCGGCACTTCCGAACCTGCGGTCGCTGTGGCTCATGCAGACCTCGGTCGGTGATGGGGCGATGGACCATGTTGGTAAGCTCAAGAATCTGCGGCAACTGGACCTGACCGATACTCAAGTGGGTGATGCGGGCATTCAGGCGCTAGCCGGACTGACTAGATTGCGATTTCTGAAACTAAGCGGCACAAAGATCTCAGATGCGAGCGTTCCGGTGATCGCCGGGCTTACGGAACTCGAATGGCTTAGCCTTCCCTACTCCGTTCTGGGTGAGGAAAGCCTGTTGCAGCTCAAACCTTTGAAGAAACTGAAAAACTTGTTGGTCGGGCTATTTGTCCCCGAAGAAGGGTTGAAGGCTTTGCAAGCTGAGTTGCCTCAGTGCAGAATCACCGTGATTGATTTGAAAGGGGGCGGGAGGATTTACAAATCAGATCCGTGAGTTGTTCCTGAGTTTCCGCGCTCTTTGGACACGGCTTTAGAATTGGGAATCGCTCGGCGGGGCCGGCCCCTCACCCCGGCCCTCTCCCTCTGTTTTCGTGGAGTACCACGAGTACCCGGGAGAGGGAGGTGGGAAATTGGTTACACGATTTCGCCCGCTTCCACGAACAGGTCGGCGAAGCGTTTGAACTGGCGACCTTCCCAGCCCTTCTTGTGGTAGGCGTAGCCCACGATCAGGGGCAAGGCGAGCGTCGCTTCGGCGAAGACCATTTGTTCGTAGGTGGTATCGACCTTGCCCCAACTGCTGGCTTCTTTCAGCGTGCTGCTTGACAGGGCGCCGTCTCGGACGTCGGCGATGGTGATTTGCACGGCGTATTTGTGCATTGCGGGATACTCGTGCTCGCCGTGGTCTTCCTGCAGCAGAATGTCGGCCGCGACGACGATGTCCTGCGCGTAGTTCTTCGGCACGCCGCCACCGATCATGAACAGGCCGGTGACGGGGTTGTTCATTTTGATCTGCGTTAGCTCGTAAAAGTCCATCGAACTATCAAACGAAATCGGCTGCCGACCCATCTTCAGCCGTTCGTGAATGTGGGCGACGATGCCCAGCCCGGCCGAGCAATCGGAAAATGCGGGGCAGAAAATCGGCACGCCATGTTGATAGGCGGCGCCGATGATCGAATCGGTCTTGGCGTTCGTTTCGAGATATTCACCCATCTTGTTCAGGAAGAATCGCGAAGTGTACGCGCCGGCGGGCAAGCCGTCGGCGATCTTGCGGGTCGTTTCGTCGCACACGCGCAGCTCTTCTTCGTCTATCAGCGTGTCATAAATCCGGTCGATGCCATGATCGCGGAGCGTGCTATCGTCCATGCCGCTCTTGAGCCGCTCTTCGGCGATGTAGTGGCGAAAGCCGAGGGCTTCAAAAAAGTCCTGATCGACCATATTCGCGCCAGTGCTGACGATGGCATCGACCATGCGATTGCGAACCATGTCGATGATCACCTGCTTCAGCCCCGCGCTAATCAGCGAACCAGCCAGGCAGAGGATCACGCCGCACTCATGGTCGTTGAGCATCCGGTCGTAGATGGCCGCCGCCCGATGCAAATCGCGGGCGCTAAAGGCCATGTGCTCCATCGCGTCAACCAGCGGCACCACGTTGTGGCGCTTGATGTCGATGTGCTCAATCGTCTGCTGCAGCAATTGCTGCTTGGTGGGCTGCCACGTCATTTCGTGTTCCTTCTCATCAGCAGGCCGAGGTAACTCGGCCAATTTCAATCGTTACGCAATCGCCGCGGTAAGAGTCCTGGCAGGAGTTGCGTACAGCCCCGAATTGTAGCGCGTCAGTCGCGTGGGTGAAGAGGGCGCGGGAAAGAATTAACCGGCTGCAGCACTTTCGCCCGCCGCCGTCAGCTTGCCGGTTGGCGAATTCCGCAATTGCTCTTTGACAGCCGGCCACCACATTTCGTTCACCCAAGCGAGATCGCCATAGGGCCGGACCATGGCTACGCTCCACCCCCGTTCGGTCAAAAGTTCGAACATGCCATCCGCTGCCGTTGCATTAGTCGAATGGATCAGCAGCGGACAAACGGGATCATGTTGTGCTAGATAATCCGCGACGTGCCTGCCGGTGCCGGGATCATACCAGCCTCGCTCGCCACCGGGTTTAAGTTCCAAATCATGATCAAGTGAAATGAACAGAGTTTCCGGCAGGAACTCCTGCAACCAAGCGATCATTGTCTCCGCTTCATCGAAAAAGCAGTGCTCGTACATGTAGAAGCGGTCAGTCAGCCACGTCTGCATGGCCGCCTGACGGTCCAGATTATCTTCCAAGATAGCGATTTTCAGTGGCATGAAAGAGTTACTCCAGAGTTTCAACTGGACCACCATCGGGCGGGAAAAAACGAACGGATTGCGGCCTGATCTTGAAACCGAGTATCCCCAGCTGCCGGGCTACGCATCGCAATCCGTCACGGTCATCAAATTGAAACGTGCCTGAGCAATTCGTGAGCTCCGCGACGACTCCGTTAATTATAGTCAATTCGCCAGCAAAGAGCGCCGGCAATCCGCCTCCCAGTACTCGCGGGTGAAGGTGTGGGCCATCCGGCATTACATGGATGATCTCGTCCGAGTCTTGGACAAACACATAGTTGCCGTCCGGCAACGGCCCCGTCACCGGCACCGAGCGAGGATCACGGTCGTAAAGAATCGCATCCAGTGGATATCGAAGACGTGGATCAGGACGCACTTTTTCGCTCGGTTTGGACAATTGCGCAGATCCAATGCGAATCTTGTGACGACCGTACCAACTTAAGCGAGATAGTGCGGCCACGATATCCGCCTTAACCACAACAGCTCGGCGCCCTCCCGCTTGCCAGACGATTCACCGCCAAGGCAAAATGGCTTGCCACACAAAGTTCGCGCCTACATCTATTGAACTATCGGATTGTGAATGGATCACCATTTTCAAATCAACCTCCGCGGCATCATCGAGCTGCTGGCCAACCATTTGTATAGCCGGCCGGAAGTGTTCGTTCGCGAGCTGCTGCAGAACGGCGTCGATGCCATCACGGCCCGCCTGAAGATCGACCCGCGGCACCAGGGAGAGATCACCTTTGAGTTGACGACGCCGCGCGGCAAGCCGGCCGCCCTGGTGGTGACCGACAACGGCATCGGCATGGATGAAGCCGAGGTCCACCGCTTTTTGGCCACGATTGGCGAGAGTTCGAAGCGCGACGCCAGCGGCGCGAAGATTCAGGACTATCTGGGCCAGTTCGGGATTGGGCTGCTGTCGAATTTCGTCGTCAGCGACGAGATCGTCATGGTCACCAAATCGGCCAAGGATGATTCGCCCGCCATCGAATGGCGGGGCCGGGCGGATGGCTCGTATGGTGTCCGCATTTTGACCGGCGAGCATTCGGCGGGAACGCAGGTCTATCTGACCTGCCGCGAGGGGAGCAACGAGTTTTTTCAAGCGCCCCGGCTGCGCGAACTGGTGACGCAATACGGCGGCCTGCTGCCTTATCCGGTGACGGTCTCGGCGGGCAAGTCGAACATCGTGATCAACAGCGAACCGCCTCCGTGGCGGCGCGAATATCGCAACGAGCGCGAGCGGACGGAGGCTTTGCTCCGCTATGGCCACACAATGCTGGAGGGACATTTCCTGGATGCCATCCCGCTGCAATCGCCGACCGGGGGCGTCGATGGCGTGGCTTATGTC
>JAYTUF010000375.1:0-7469 GCA_043744755.1 Anatilimnocola sp. | reverse complement strand
ACGGGAATCGCCGCCATGTGATCGAGGTGCAGGTGCGAGATGAGCCAGGTCTGCGTTCCCATGAAGTCCCACGGATGCGCACCCAGATCAAAACCGATCTTCAACTCTGGAATGCGCCAATAAGTCTGCACTGCCGCGCGCGAATATCCCTCAATCGTCAAATCCTGAAAGGCCAAAGAGCGAACGGGACAATTATCGAGCATGGAGCAACAATACCAAATGACCAGTGACTAATGACGAATGACTACCAACTACTTCCCATTCCAATAAATCTTCACATTATGCGTCGCCCGACCCACGGCAACGATGTCAGCTTTGCCATCGCCATTGAGATCGCCCACGGCCAGGTCTTCCACGGCGACGCCCCCTTGATCGACAAACTGCCGGTCCCACTTTTGGCCGGCGGCGTCTTGCGGATCATAAATCCGCACGCCGCTCTTGCGGTCTTTGCCCAGGTCGTCGCGGATGCCGATCACCAGTTCTTGGGCTTCGTCGTCATCCATGTTCGCACACCAGACTGCGTGCCCCCATTTCAGTTCCTCATCGACAACCTGCCGGTTCCAAAGTCCTTCACCGGCGGCAGGCCGGTCCGCCGTCGGCTTGGTATAGACCACCACTTGATTGCCATGCCAGGGTTCGATGGTGGCAATATAGTCGGCTGTCTTACTAAGCGTTCCGTGCTTGATTTCGCTCGCGCCCCGGTTGGGCATCGATTTTTGATTCCCTTCGCCAATGCGGGTGTTCTGCCATTTGCCGCTATCATCTTTGGTCAGGAGCGAAACGCCTTCAAAACCGACATACAAAATATCGGGCCGGCCATCGTGATTGAAATCAGTGACTTGAAAGTTATGCGTGACGTGTAACTTGTCATCAATGACCGTCGGCTCCCAAGGCCCCTTTACCGGATCGGCGGGAATTTTGAACGACACCAACTTACAAGTCTGATCTTGAAACAGGGGCTTGGTAGAGCCCTTGCCCATCAGGGGTGAAACAATCAGTTCCGGCTTGCCATCCCCGTCCAAATCCGCGAAGTTCATGCGATGCACCGTCGGCACCTCGCTAATGGGATGGACCTCCCACAACCGCTCGGGGTTCGCTGCGTCCGCTTCTTTTTTTGAAACGGCCTTTGATTTGTTCGGGCTGATCCACTGCACCGTGCCGCCGGTTTCGGTATTGAAAGGTTTCCAATCCGCTCCCACGGCAAAATCGAGCATCCCATCCCCATCAATGTCCGCCGCCGCAAAGCAGACATTATCGGGCCGGGTTTGCTTGTCAATCATCACATGCTCCTTCCAGGTCGGATTCTCCAACCACAGAATTCGAGTTTGATCGACAATACAAATATCGAGCTTTTTGTCGCCGTTCATGTCGAGCAGGCGCACCGCATAACCGACGCCCAGTTTGGTGGCGAGCTCTTCGGCGCGGAGCGGAATGTCGACGGCGTGCGCACGATCAATCACCAGTAACGTGGATAAAACGAGCGCAATTGATGGACAGGATCGCTTCATCATAGGTAATTCTCGGTTCATGAATCCAAGTTCTTATTGAATGCTTATTCGAACTGGTGGCATCTAACCACCGTTCAGCGTCTTGATCACGTTGTCGGTCAGGTCGTAGCTATCTTGCGCATAGACAATGGCGCGGTTGACACCTTGCAAAACACTGGCGCGGTCGACCCGATTCATGGAATCGGTAGATATGCGCAGCACAAGCGTAACGCCCCGCTTGCGGCTTTCTAGCTTCACAGCCTTTTCAAGCTCCAGGTACGAGTCGTAATAAACCTCTGCTTCCTGCTTGAGCAAGTTTGCCTTCTTCTGTTCCACCTTGGTCTGCAAGGTAAACGTCGCTTGCTTCAGTTGTAGCTCCGCTTGGGCGGCCTCGTCGCTCCCCGCCGGGAGAAGCTTGTATTTTTCACCGAGTGCCGCGAGTTCTGCCGTGCTGGTTTTCACATATTCGTCAAAGGATGCGATGTCGGCTTTGATCTCCGCCATCTTGGTATCGAACTTATCGTACTTCTTGTAAATCTTTGCCACATCGACGACTGCAACTACCGTCGCCGGGAATGGCTTAGTTTCGCCGTCGAGCGCCTCCGGCGAGGCCTGCACTTGCGGCACGGAGAAATTGCCGACTCGCAGGCACACGGCGCCAACCACCAGCAGAGCCACTAGCCAACCATAACGAGTTAGTCCCGGTTGATTCATGCTACGACCTCCTTGGAGAAGTGACGTTTTACGTCCCATCCGCCTTCGCTTCATTCAACGCCTTAAGCACATCGTCCGTAATATCCAGGCCATCCTGATAGACCACATCCCGGCCCAGGTTCTTGACCACTTCTTGCAGCGGCTGGCCTTCTTCCGGCGGATTGTATTGCCGCAGCACGAGCTTCAGGCCTCGTTCTTTACAGAGCTTTTTGATTTGCTCGTCAACGTCCTTCTGCGTGGCGATCAGCGCGCTCACTTCGCGATTCTGCAGCTTTTGGCGCTCCTGCTCAACGAAGATTCGCAGGTCGTTTTGCAGCTTGATAAGCTGGCCTTGCAGCCGCTGCTGATCGGGCGAGCCGGGCGTGGCCTTGCGGAGTTGATTGGCTGCCGTCTCCATTTCCACCTGGCGGATTTGCACCGCTTCATCCAGTTCCTTGGCGCTGACTCGCAACGGCGCGAGACGATCGGCGTGTTGCTTGGAGCCGTTGAAGACTTTGTCAACATTGACGGTCGCGATGGGGAACGCGGGCGCTTTGTCTTGCGACAGCGCGAAGGCAGGAACAAGGCACACTGCGAAACAGGTGAACAAATGGGTGGCATCACGCATGGGAATTCTCGGCTGGTAGTTCGGGACGACCGATAGACTGCTGTTGTATCACCACGCCGCGCGAGAAGTAAGGCGCTTTGCAAATCCATTTTCGGGAACTATATCAATCGCACTTTCTCCCACTGCTTGTCAAGCCGTTGTCCGCTGATGGCCTGGCTTGTGCCCAGTTCCTGCGCAAACAGCGAGATGCGGAACTCTTCCAGCATCCAGCGGAAGGTTTCTAGCTCGGGATCGAGAATGTGGTGCTTGCGATGCACTTCGCGCCGCTGCTGCAACGCGATGACGCGCGGCGCGACCTGGGCCATTGCCTGCCGGTCGCGGGGCAGGCCGGTGCTGACGATCTTTTGCAGGCGGAGCGTGATCCCTTTGAGATAACGAGGATAGTGTTGCAGCCAGGTCCAAGGCGTTTCCGCGAGGAAGTTGGGGATCAGCAGGTCGTTGAATTGTTGCCGCAGGTCATCCACCACCGGCTGCCACGTTTCCGGCCGAGCCTGTTCGAGAGCCAGCCGGGCCTGGTGATAGGCTTCGAACAGCGGCATCGCAAACCGGGAGACTTCTTGCACCGCGGGGAGCAGTTGCTCGGCAGAGGTTTTTAATAGCTTGTTGAAATCATCTCTGGTTCGCGGCAGGGGACTGTTTCGTAACACCGGCGTGGCGCGCACCAGATCAATCGTTCGCTGCGCAATCAAGTCCATCAATTGCTGCTGCAACGTCCGTTCGTGACAGAGTTTCGCGGCGAGGACTTGCATCTGAGCCAGCTTGGGCAGGTGTTCCACCTGTTCGCGATAACGCCGCGGCCGATCCATGACAATCAGCCGGCGGATGCCACTCCAGGTGAATTGCTCCGCCTCGGGCAATGTTTCGCACAACCGCAGCGCGACGGTTTCTTGTGCATCGACGATGGCCGGGAACCGCGTGAACGTCAGCCCGCCGCGCGTCAGATCAACCGACTCCGGCAGCGCTTCCCATTCCCACGACTTCGCGCCATCGCGATGCCAGGGACTCTTTTCAATCGCCTGCACGGCAGCGACTGACTTAGTCGTCCCCACCTTTTCTCGCAGCACTTCCAAATCGCGCCCTTCGGCGAGCGTTTCTCCTCGCTCACCAACGACGCGGACATTCAGCACTAAATGCGCTGGCAAACGCGATAGATCGAACTGCTCCGGATCAATTGGCTCCTCGGCTTCGACTGACAGCGCGCGGGCCACTTCGAGCAAGAACGATGAACGCGCGAAGTGCAGCTTTTTTGTGACGCGGCGGGCTACTTCGGGCGCGGGGATCAGATTGCGGCGCTGCTGTTTAGGAAGCGAGCGAATCAGATGCTCCACCTTTTCCGTCAGCAGGCCGGGAATGAGCCAGCCGAGGCGCTCAGCAGAAAGTTGAAAGATCGCTTCGCGCGGAACGCTGACCGTGAGGCCGTCGTTTTCGGCGCCCGGCTCGAAGTGATAGTCGAGGGGCAACTGTAGGCGGTCGAGTTCGAGCTGCTCGGGAAACTCTTCCGGCGTCGGTGGATCAAGCGGTTGTCCCAGCAGGTCGGCCGGCTCCATGTGCAGCACGCGGGGCTGCTGCTGCTCAATCGAGCGCCGCCATTTTTCCAGTCGCGGCGCATCATAGGCATCGGCGGGGATGCGACCGGCGTAGAAGTCATAGACGAGTTGATCTTCAACGAGCAAATCGCGCCGCCGGGCTTTGGCGGCCAGATGATCGAGCTCCGCCCGCAGTTCTTGATTGTGGCGAAAGAACGTCGCTCGCGTTTCAAACTCCCCTTCCACCAGGCCCGTGCGAATCATCAACTCGCGCGCGGCCAGCGGATCGATGGGGCCGTAGCGCACGCGCCGCCGGGGAATGATCGTCAGGCCATACAGCGAGACCCGTTCATTCGCCATCGTCGCGCCGGAGCGTTTTTCCCAGGCGGGGTTTGTGTAGTGATAGTGAACGAGATGCCCCGCCAGCGGCTCGATCCAATCGGGGTCGATCTTGGCGATGGTGCGGGCATAGTTTTTTGTCGTCTCGACCAGATCGGCGGCCACAATCCACTTGGGCCGCGATTGAAATACGCCAGAGCCGGGCCAGAGAAACAGCTTGTTATTCCCAGAGCCGGTGTACTCCGCGGTTTCGCCGCGCAAGGCGACGTTGGATAGCAAACCGGCGAGCAGCGCGCGATGAATGGCTGCATAAGCATCAACATCCTTCGGCAATTCTTCGCCCCCGGTCGTTTGCCAACGACGCCTGCCCGCGCGTAAGCCGAACTGCGTGACCATCTCCAGCAGTTGCCGATGGACATCATGCCATTCGCGAATCCGCAGCTCGGAGAGAAAATTCTGGGCACAAGCGCGGCGCAGTTGATTGCGGCTCAATTCGCCTTTGAGTCGATTGTAAAAATCCCAGAGCTTGATGAACGCAAGGAAGTCACTCTCATGCGATTGAAACTGCCGATGGGCTTCATCGGCGGCGGCAGCGCGATCGGCGGGTCGTTCGCGCGGATCTTGCGTCTCCAGCGCGGCGGCGATGATCAGCACATCGGCCAGGCAGCCTTCCCGATCGGCAGCGAGCAAGATGCGGCCGATGCGCGGATCGGCGGGGAGTTTGGCAAGTTGCTGGCCGATGGGCGTGAGCGCTTTCTCGTGGTCGATCGCGCCGAGTTCGAACAGCGTTTTGTGGCCATCGCGAATGGACTCAGCGCGGGGCGGATCGAGAAAGGGAAAGTCCTCGATGGCTCCCAGTTCGAGCGCCAGCGTTTGCAGCACGACGGCGGCGAGGTTCGTCCGCTGAATTTCCGGCGGAGTGTAGCGCTCGCGGCGGAGATAGTCTTCTTCGCTATACAGGCGGATGCAGACACCGGGACCAAGCCGGCCGCAGCGACCTTTCCGCTGATCGGCCGACGCTTGCGAAATGGCTTCAATGGGGAGCCGCTGCAACTTGCTGCGGGCGGAATAGCGGCTGATACGCGCGGTGCCGGTATCGACGACATAGCGAATGCCCGGCACCGTCAGCGACGACTCGGCGACGTTCGTCGCCAGCACAATCCGCCGGCCACCATGCGGGCGAAAGACCTTGTTCTGCTCAGCGGTCGAAAGTCGCGCGTAGAGCGGCAGCACTTCCACATTTCCCCAAGCGAGCAGCCGGCCGCGCAGTTTGTGCGAGACTTCGAGAATGTCGCGCTCCGTCGGCAGAAACACAAGCACATCACCCATGCCGCGGCGGAGCAATTCATCAACGCCGCGCAGCACACCTTGAACCGGATCGAGCTCGATATCGTCTTCGAGCAGGGCCAGCGGACGGTAGAGCGTCTCAACCGGATAGGCTCGGCCGGAGACTTCGATGATCGGCGCGGGAATGATTTTGCCATTCGGTCCCGCATGGCCGAAGTGTTCCGCGAAGCGCTGGGCATCCAGCGTGGCGGACGTAATGATCAGGCGAAACTCAGGCCGCTTGACGATCAGGCGGTGCAGATAGCCCAGCAGAAAATCGATGTTGAGTGAGCGCTCGTGGGCTTCGTCGATGATCAGCGTATCGTATTGTTCCAAATAACGATCGCTTTGCGATTCCGCGAGCAGCACGCCATCGGTCATCACTTTCAGCAGCGTGTCGGCGGACGTCTGATCGGCGAAGCGAATCTTGTAACCGACCAGTCTTTGGCCACCGGGTCCAAGCTCCTCAGCCACGCGCGCAGCGATCGAGCGGGCGGCAATGCGTCGCGGCTGCGTGTGACCGATCAGTCCCGTCACACCACGGCCGATCTCCAAACAGATCTTGGGCAATTGCGTGCTCTTGCCCGACCCGGTTTCGCCGCAGACAACGACGACTGGATGTTCGCGAATCGCCGCCGCAATCACTTCCCGTTGGCCAACCACCGGCAGCGCTTCGTCGTATTCAATCTTGGGAACGAGTTGCTTCCGCCGCTCCGCTTCCTTGAGCGATTGTTCGAGCTGTTCTTGCAGCTTGATCAGATTGCGGTCGAAAGGGTGGCCCTGCTGTTCGGCCTGTCGAATCGCGCGCAGTTGATTCCTCAGCCGATGCTGGTCGCGCTGCATCGCGGCGGCCAATCGGGCCTCAAGCTGAGCGTAATACAACATTAATCGGTAAAGCGAAGACGGATCAGGAGTCGCCGGTCAGCCCGCAGGCTGACTAAAATTGCGAGCGAACGGCAGATTATAACGTCTTCAGCTCTGCTCGATGTTGCGACCGGGGCGATTAATCGCCGGCTCCGCGATCGCGCAGGATCGCTTCAGACATCCAGGTCCCGACCGCGGTCTGCAGTCGCTTTAATTGCGTGAGCAGGTTAATGCCCAGTTGTTCAACTTTGAGGCGTTCGTCGGCAACTTTGCCTTCGTTGCTGTGAACTTCGGGTGCCCGCTTCATGAGCAGCTGCAGATTGCGGCGAAATTCTTCGCTCTGCTGCAACACCAGCTTCTCGTCTTCAACTAGGTGCTGTACTTGCGGCAGCAACTCCGCATCAGCCTTGGCGATTTCTTTATATTCTGAATGCAATACGCCATCGAAAAAGGGCCGCAATAGTTCGTCAAGATCATCCGACGCATCCTGCACGGTCGTTACCCAGCTCACGAGCTCTCCGGACACCTGCGGAGTTAACAACGCGGTTTCAAGTTTTTCGGTTGCTTCCTTCAAACCCAATTCTTGAGCATTTTGGATCATGATGC
>JAYTUF010000374.1:0-7500 GCA_043744755.1 Anatilimnocola sp. | reverse complement strand
GGACGCCGCGAGCGCCGCCGACCAGTGGACCGCCCCGCCGCTGCGCGGCAGTCCGAGCCGTGCCCCGGTCTTTCCGGCCGCACACGCCCGTGTACTGGTGCTCGTGATTCCACGCGGTTTGCGAAATCACGGCGCCGTGTCCATACTCGTTGCTGCCTTGTCCAACGCCGCTGTTCCCGACGATCGCCGGGCGGGTGGCGGGCTGCGGTACAGGAGCGGCAGCAGGGGCGGGCGCTTCCTGCCGCATGGTGTTTACCCAGGCGTGTGCGGCCGGAAAGACCGGGGCACGGCTCGGACTGCCGCGCAGCGGCGGGGCGGTCCACTGGTCGGCGGCGCTCGCGGCGTCCGCCAGGCCTGCGACAGCAAGCAGGGCAGTTGCCGAAGCTAGAATCCAGATTCTCATATCAGTTCTCCTATAGACTCTGAATCTGCCGATGGCGCTGCGGGTGGGTTCAAAGCGTTTGTCAGGTGGGAAACGCGGCAGCACGTCGGCAGGAAGACTCCACTGCACAACCATGCGCGGCGAATGACCGCGCCGCAAACCGGCGAGCCATGTTTCTCGCGAAATTATCTGCGATCGATGACTGCGATGCGGACAGCGAAGACTTTGCGAGCAAACCGGACCTTGGAGGGCAGTAATCGGCAGTGCAGATCGCGCAGCCGACTCGTGAAGTCGGCCTCCTGTCTCCTATACTCGGCTACATGAACCTTGTTGCCTTTGCCGCGAACAACGACCAGCCCAGTTACGCGGCTATGACGATAGCACTCGCGGTGACCTTGCCGGCTGCGTTGATCTTGCTGCGGGCTTATCGAGCGCTGGCTGGCACCACGCTCATCATTCCCTGGGCCTGGTGCTGCGGCGTCTTCGCGCTTGCCTCGTTCACTTGCCTGGATGCGGCGCTAGCGCCCGGTTCGAGTCGAATGAGTTCCTTCGCCGCAATTCACTTCGTCGCAGCCTGCGGTACTCTCTGTCCGCTCGTGGCTTTGCTGGGTGCCAAGCGGCCGCAACACTCGGCCTGGAGCTACGTCGTGCTCGCGCTGTGGGCGATGCTCGCACTGCCTGCGGCGGAGGTGATTTTTCTGCAACCGGGGCAGGCGTTAGAAATCAACGCCTTTCGCGGTTGGTTCTTATGGATCCTGATCGCGGCTGAACTGCTTAACTTTGGCATGACGCGATATGGGATGAGTAGTCTGCTGCTTGTTGCGGGGCAGATCGTTTGGTTGCGAGACTACTTGCCGCTGCTGCCTTTGATCCCCCCAATCCTAAGCGGTTGGTCGGAATTGCTCGGGCTGGTGCTGGTTTCGCTGGCGATTGTGAGCGCCTGGGGGTTTTCGCTCCGGAACTCGCGAAACGTAAACGTCAGCGTGTATGATCGCGTGTGGTTCGACTTTCGCGATTCCTTTGGTTTGTTCTGGGCGCTGCGTCTGACGGAGCGTGTGAACGACGGAGCAAACCAGGCGGGCTGGGACTTTGATCTGGGCTGGACCGGTTTCCGCACGAAACAAGACTTTGCGCCATTGGGCGAATTAGCTCCAGAGATCGAAGCTCCACTGCGAAATAATCTGCAAGGCTTATTGCGACGATTCGTGTCGCAGCAGTGGATTAGCCAGCGACTTGGTCCGCCCTTAGACTTACCAGCTATGAAAGACATTCCATGACCGAGCATCAACCACCGCTGCCGGGCGAATTGCGCTACTGCAATAGTTTGCCGGGGCTGAATCGTTTGCTGGCCGTGACGCATGTGCTGGCGAGTGAAATTGAGACCTCCTCGATTCTCGATACGATCGTTCTCGAAGCCACCCACGCGCTCGCCTGCGACCGCGCGATCCTGTATCAGTTCGATGCGAAGCGCAATCTGCTGTTCGCGACGGCCGGTTGTGTTGAATCATTGGTGCTGCCGCTTGAGCAAGGGATTGCCGGCTATGTCGCCCGGACGCGGGCGATGGTGAATGTAAAAGACGCCGCTGCCGATCCGCGGTTTGATCCTGCCTACGACCGCAGCGCCTCATACGAAACGCAAACGGTGCTCTGTGCGCCGCTGATCGCCGCCCGCGATGGCCGGTTGCTCGGCGTGCTCGAAATGCTGAACAACCGCGGCGGGCCCTTTGATCAAGATGACGAAAGCCTGGCGCTCGCACTCGCGCAACATGCAGCCGCCGCGCTCGACCGTGCGCGCTTGATCGATGAGATCCATCGCCGGCGAGAACTCGATGCTTCGCTGAACGTCGCCCGCGAAGTGCAGCGGCGGTTCATGCCCAGCCAGTTGCCGGCCATCCCCGGTTATGAAGTGGCCACCTGGTGGTTCCCCAACGAAGCGGTCGGCGGTGACTATTGCGATGCCATTCCCACCCGCGATGGCCAGGTGGCCCTGTGCGTGGCCGATGTCAGCGGGCACGGCCTGGGGCCGAGTCTGCTAATGGCTTCGGTCCGCGCGTCGCTGCGCACGTTGTTGCTTGAACCGCGGCCTGCGCCGGCGGTGATGCAAGCGATTGCCAAGTCTCTGGAGAGCGACTTTCAGCACGGCATGTTCGTGACCATGGTCCTCGCGCTGCTCAATCCACAAACGCATTGCGTTGAGTTCGCGAACGCTGGTCACGCGCCCGCCCTGCATTACCAGGCGGCGACGGGCACCTTCGTGCATCTTGATAGCACCGGCCTGCCGCTCGGCGTCTTGGAGAATTCGGACTGCCCGCTGGGGCCGATCTTGGAGTTGGCGCCGGCTGACCTGATCGTCCTTGGTACTGATGGCATCGTCGAAGCGATGGACCAGCGCGGCCAGCAATTCGGCGTCGAGCGATTGCAGCAGATCATCGCCCGCCTGGCGACCGCGCCGTTGCCTGAACTCGTCCGCAGCATCGGCCGGGAAGTGGAACTGCACTACGTCGGCGACAGCCCGCCCGACGACCTCACGGTCCTGGCCCTGCGGCGGACAAGCTGAGTCGCCGCTACACATTGCCCCCGTTCCGGTTATGATAACGGGCGAAGAAACTCCGTTTCCTACCGCTTGAGGACTCATCATGTTGCCGCTTGCTCAGTTGGGTGACGCCGGGCCGATCATCTTGATCGTGTTTCTCGTCGTCGTGGTCATTTTCCTGCTCGTGGTCGTCGCCATCTTCGCGAACTTCTTTCGCCTGTGGATTCAATCGTTCTTGACCGGGGCCGGCATCACGCTCTGGGACCTGATCGGCATGACGTTTCGCAAGGTGAATAAGGACGTCATCGTCAAATCAAAAATCATGTGCGTGCAGGCCGGCTTGCCCGATGAGATCACCGGAAAGGCCCTGGAGGCGCATTATCTCTCCGGCGGCAACGTGCAACTGGTGACTCGAGCCCTGATTGCCGCCAACAAAGCTAAAATCATCCGGCTGAGCTATCGTGAAGCGACGGCCATCGATCTGGCCGGCCGCAATGTGCTGGAAGCGGTGCAGACGAGCGTCTATCCCAAAGTCATCGATTGCCCCGCCAAGGGTTCGGGTAAAGAGTTTCTCGATGCCGTCGCCCGCAACGGCATTCAGCTTCGAGTGCGAGCACGCGTGACCGTCCGGGCTAACTTGCAGCAGCTCATCGGTGGTGCGACAGAAGAAACGATCATCGCCCGCGTTGGAGAAGGGATCGTGAGCGCCATCGGTTCGGCCGACGATCACATGGAAGTTCTCGAAAATCCCGATCGCATCTCGAAGGCCGTGCTCGCCCGCCGGCTCGATTCGCAAACGGCATTTGAAATTGTCTCGGTGGACATTGCCGATGTGGACGTCGGCGAGAATATCGGCGCGCGTGTCCGGGCCGACCAGGCCGAAGCCGACACCCGCGTGGCTCGCGCTCGCGCGGAAGGCCGCCGCGCCATGGCCGTCGCTGCCGAGCAAGAGCAGATTGCTCGCATCGAAGAATCGCGGGCCAAGCTGGTCCAAGCGGAAGCCGAGGTGCCCAAGGCGATGGCGGAAGCGTTTCAAACCGGCAAGCTCGGGATTCTCGATTATTACAAGATACGAAACCTGGTCGCCGATACCGACATGCGCCGCGGCATTGCCTCGGCCAGCGCCAGCACTCCCAACAAGACGAACTAGCTGTCTCGCCTGAGGAACACGCCATGCGTGACGAAGTCGAAGAATTTCTGCGTCGGGCCGCCCAGCGGCGGGCACAAGCCGAAGCCAAGCGCCGGGGCGAATTGCAGCAGGCAGCGCAGCCTCAGCAGCAGCCACGGCCAGCGCCGATCGCCAGGCCGTCGTTGCGAACGCAGGAACCAGTCAATTTCGATTCGGGTATCGAGATTATCGAAGCTGAGGAAGCCGATACCGGCTCGCGCTTCACTTCCTCGGTCGCGCAGAACATGCGTGGGACCACCGAGATTGCCCGGCATGCTTCCAGTTTGGGAGCGGAAGTTGATCAGTCCGACGACCGGCTAGAAGCCCGGCTGCATAAGACGTTCGATCATCAAATCGGTCAATTGAAAGACACCACGACCGCCGCTCCCACGCGCGAAGTGATGCAGAGTTCGGATGCGCTATTGGCTTCCATGAACCTCACCCGGCTGCTGAGCAATGCGCAAACGATTCGCAATGCCATTGTGCTGAGCGAAGTGCTCAACCGGCCCGAGCATCGCTGGGAATAGCTTTTCACCTTGAGTCCCGACGAAGGAGTTGGCAGTTATGGCAGTTTCGCGGATCGTGCCCGGGCAAACGCGATTGGGTTGGATTGGCACCGGCGTGATGGGCGGGAGCATGTGCTCGCACCTGATCGGCCGCGGCTTTCAGGTGACCGTGACGACTCGCTCGCGGAGCAAAGCGCAGCCGCTGCTGGAGCGCGGCGCGACCTGGGCCAGCAGCCCGCGAGACGTAGCTTCGCGCAGCGATGTGATCTTCGCCATCGTCGGTTTCCCGCGTGATGTGCGGGAAGTGTTCCTGGGCGTTGATGGCGCGCTGGCCGGTTCCAAACCGGGAAACATTCTCGTCGATATGACGACGAGTGAGCCTTCGCTGGCCGTGGAAATTTACGAAGCAGCCAAAGCCCGCGGCGTGTCTGCCGTCGATGCCCCCGTTTCCGGCGGCGACATCGGCGCGAAGGAAGCCCGCCTTTCGATCATGATCGGCGGCGACCGCGAAGTGGTCGAAGCATTGCAGCCCTGCTGGGAAACAATGGGTAAGACCATCATCCATCAAGGACCGGCCGGTTCGGGCCAACACACCAAGGCGGTGAATCAGACCTTGATCGCCGCCAACATGGTCGGCGTTTGCGAGGCCTTGCTTTATGCCTACAAGGCGGGCCTCGATCTGAACACCGTGCTGCAATCGGTCGCGCCGGGCGCGGCGGGGAGTTGGTCGCTATCCAACTTAGGACCACGGATCATCGCCAACAACTTCGATCCAGGTTTCTTTGTCGAGCACTTTATCAAAGACATGGGAATCGTGCTCGACGAAGCGAACCGCATGGGCCTCTGCTTGCCGGGTCTCTCGCTCTCTCGACAACTCTACATCGCCCTCAAAGCCCAAGGTCACGGCCGCGATGGTACCCACGCCCTGATGCTCGCGCTGGGCCAACTCAGCGGCGTCGATTGGCCCCGGCGGTAGATGTTTTGCTGCTCGTGACATAATTGTTTAGCCAGTTTGACGATAACATTCACCAGCCAGCGATTGTTGTGAGGTTTCCCATGACGACGATCACCTTGCAAGAAGCTCAAGCAAAGTTGCCTGAAGTCTTGGAGCACCTTCATCCCGGCGAAGAAATCATGATCACGGATCAAGGGCAACCACTAGCTCGAATGCAAAAGGCGGAGCGGACTTCCTGGCCCTGCAAGGCAGGGTCGGCCAAGGACAAGATTCTCTGGATTGCGCCGGACTTCGACGCGCCGCTGGAAGACTTCCGGGAATACATGGAATGATCGTCCTGCTTGATACGCATGTCCTGTTGTGGTTTTTGCAGGCTAGCCCTTCATTGAGCATAACTGCTAAGAACCGCATTGAGGATTCTGCCAACCGAAAGCTTGTGAGCATTGTCAGTTGCTGGGAACTTGCCATTAAGGCCGGGCTGAAGAAGTTGGATTTAGGAGAATCGAGCCAGTCATTCCTGGCCCGAGAGCTACCGAAAAACAACTTCGAATTGCTGCCGATTTCTTTGGAGCATGCCTCGGCGGTTGAATTGCTGCCAGCGCATCACCGCGATCCTTTTGATCGTTTGCTGATTGCCCAGGCGATGATCGAAAGTATCCCCATCATCAGCAACGATGCCCAGCTTGATAGTTATTCGGTGACCCGGCTGTGGAAATGAATGCGATGCAGGAAACACCAATTCGGTAGTCATTTACGACTCCCCAGAACTAAATCTCGCCCGGAGTTATTGCCGATGTTACGCTCGACCGCGTTTCTAATCCTCTGCTGCGTCGCATTACAGTCGCAAGCAGCAGACTCTTCGCCTCCGGAAATCGCCACCAACTCTCTTGGCATGAAACTGGTGAAAGTCGCCGCCGGCGAATTCATCATGGGCTCGCCCGAGGACGAAGAAGGGCACAACGAGTCGGAGGCGCAACACAAGGTCCGCATCACGAAACCCTTTTATCTGGGGCAGCATGAAGTGACCGTCGGGCAGTATCGCAAATTCGTCGAAGCCACTGCCTATAAGACCTCGCTGGAGCGAGATGGCAAGCCGGGCTTTGGGTATGACGCAGATCTGAAAGCGATCGAGATTCTGCCCAAGTTCACTTGGAAGAACACCGGCTTCGGCACGGATGAGCATCCGGTCGTCAACCTGAAATGGGACGATGCAATGGCCTTCTGTAAATGGCTCAGTGAGAAGGAAAAGCAAACGTACGCTCTGCCGACCGAAGCCCAGTGGGAATATGCCTGCCGCGCGGGGACGAAGACGCGGTATTCAACGGGCGAAGCCGAGGAGTCACTGCAGGGCTTTGCGAACGTTTCCGATGCCGCCTTTCTCGCCAAGTATGCGGATGCGACCTGGAGCGTCGAATGGAGCGACGGTCACCCGTTTTCATCTCCGGTCGGCAGCTTGAAGCCCAACGCGTGGGGTCTGCACGATATGCACGGCAATGCTTGGGAATGGTGCGCCGATTGGTATGCGGCGGATTACGCCAAAGACGCGCCCGCCGACGATCCCCCCGGTCCCAAGACGGGCGAAATTCACATCGTCCGCGGCGGCGCATTTACCAACCGCTTCCGTTGGGTCCGCTCCGCCGACCGCGACGCCAAGCGGCCCGGCTATCGTTACAATTTCACCGGCTTTCGGGTAATGCAAGTGATTCCGTAGTGAATGGGATAATTGAGCTTTCTAAGGCAGGCGATCTGCGCCGATCACGACGGACCCACGAACACACGCCTGCCCCTCCCGCTATGATGCGCACTCCATCAACTGCCACGAAGAGCCTTCTATGTTCCCTACATCGCGGCGTGAATTTCTGACCTCAAGCGCCTTAGCGGCGGGCGCTGGTTGGGGTGCCTGGCCGCAACGCGCGCGAGCCGCTGACGAAGCGCAGCCCGGCGATGGTCCCGACC
>JAYTUF010000373.1:0-7532 GCA_043744755.1 Anatilimnocola sp. | reverse complement strand
GTTCAGCGGCCCCACAATCGCTTGCTCGATCGAATCATTCGCCAGCAGCTTCTTGATGAGCAACTGCACTTGCGCTTCATTCAAATCCGCGAGCCAATACTTCCGCAGCGTGACGACTGCCTTTGCCTGCAAGCCAAAATCGGCAATCGCGGTGAGCGTGCTCGCCGCGACCGGATCGGTCACGCCCGGTTTAGGAAGCACATGCACCAAATGACCACTGGTCTTACCATCAAAAACAAACCCAGCCGGTGCAGCGAGCAAACGGGCATCACCGACGAGCGCAACGACGGGCCGTTCCACGACCAAATCCGCGAGCAACTCCCGCGCGAGGCGTTCCACCTCAGCCTGGCTGAAGTCCCCTTCGAGCAAGAAGCCACGAGCAGCCGTCGCGGTGAATGGTGCCAGGCCCAGGTCGGCCGCTTGCGAAACGGCCGCGGTCGCGAGCAGGTCGCGCTCACCGGCGGCCGGATGCAGGTCAATTTCCCACAGCGTCACGGATCGTCTTCCCTTGCTGGAGCAAAGTTTCAATCTCCGCGGCATCGCGCTGCTCCAGCGCGCGTCGCCACGTGGCCAATTCGCCTTCATACTGCGTGAGTGCTGCCAATACCGGCTCGCGATTCTCCAGCAAAATCTGCTGCCAGAGCGAAACATCGCCGCCGGCAATCCGCGTCGTATCGAGCCAACCACCGGCCGCCAGCTTGAGCAATTCGGGCGGAGTCACCGCTGCGAGCGCTGCGGCAATTACATGCGGTAGATGACTGGTTGACGCGACGGCTTCATCATGCCCGGCCGGCGACATCGGCCAGACGGCAGCTCCCACTGATTCCCACAATTGTCGCGCGTCGTCAATCGCCGATATCGTCGTAAATTCAGTCGGTGTAAGGATGACAACGCGGCCATCAAACAAGTTCTCGCGGGCATGCTCCACCCCCGTCTTCTCACTTCCCGCCAGCGGATGGCTGCCGATGAACCGCGCTTGCCGCGGATTGTGGTGATGCAGTTGCTCGTCGACCTCGCGGACAATGCGGGCCTTAGTGCTGCCGGCATCGGTGAGGAGCGCGCCCTGCGCGGCCGAATTCGCCCACCAGGCTATCTGTTTGGCGACGTGATCGACGGGAGTGCAAACGATGACCAGGTCCACCTCGGGCAATTCACCCGCCGATTCGAGCACCAATTGATCGATGGCTCCGCGAGCAATCGCCCGCTGCAAGTTGGCCGCTGAACGTCCGACGCCGATGATCCTCCGGGCCAGTCCCGCGCGGCGCAAAGCCAGCCCAATCGAGCCGCCGATCAGCCCCACGCCGACAATCGCTGCTTGCTCCCACCGCGTCATAGTCGTTGCTGGTCTGGTCACGCTGACGAAATCGGGGAAAACCGAGATTGTAGCAAAACGAGCCGGGCTGCGGATTTAAGTCTCGGAAGTTACCGGTTCCAGCCTGGCATGAATCAAGAAAAACCGTCGTTCGCGGGCCTCTTTGACAAAATGCACGGTGGCCGTTCGCTTCGGGCCTTCGCCGCCGAGCGCGACGATGGTGCCCAGGCCATGCTCGGGATGCAACACGCTCATGCCGTGTTTGAACAGGTGCGGCGCGAAGCGCGGCCCCGTCTCGGCCTGGCGAGAAAGCAGATCGGCGCCGCTGAGCAAAGAGAAACGCTTGTCGAGACCGGCCTGCTTGGTTCGTTCGGTCGGCTCCACCTGCGAGAACTCTTCCGGCTCGAGCAACGCTTTCTTAGGGGGTGCAATTTCGTCGGGTGACAGTTCACCAAAATCGTCCTGGGCTGGCAATTGGGACTCGGGATCGAGCCTGGCACGACGCAAAGCCGACGAAGGCTCCTGCAACTGCATCTCTTCCCGCGGCAATTCGCCCAGAAAATGACTGGGGATCGTCGGCGCATTGATGCCGCGGAACATGCGGTACTGGGCATAACTGAGTTGCAATTCTTGCCGCGCTCGCGTCAGGCCAACGAACAGCAAACGGCGTTCTTCTTCGAGCTTTTCTTCGTCGTGGCGGCTCCGTTCGTGCGGCAACAGGCCTTGCTCACAAGCGACGATATAGACGCAGGGGAACTCCAAACCCTTCGCGGCGTGCAGTGTCATCAGCGAGACCCGGTCGTTGTCGGAACTCCAGGCGTCGGTATCGGAGACCAGCGAAGTCTCTTCCAGAAAGGCTTCCAGCTTGCCCCCTTCGGGATGATGCATATCGAATTGCCGGGCCGCGGTCAGCAACTCTTCCAGATTCGCCAGCCGATCTTGATCGTCTTCGCTTTCGGAGTTCTGCAGCACCTCACGATAGCCCGATTCACTCAGCACCATGCCGACGATCTGCTCCACCTCGGCAGTCAGCGATTCGCTCAGCTTGTCGATCAGCGCCACGAACTTTGCCACTGCGACCGCCGATTTTTTAGGCAAGCCTTCCACCACGCCGGCTTGCCGCGCGGCGTCCAGCATCGAAATGTTCTTCCGCCCGGCATGTTCCTGCAGCTTGCTGATGGTGCTCTTGCCGATGCCGCGGGTGGGCGCGTTGATGACCCGCCGCAGGGCGACGTTGTCGCGCTGGTTGTTGAGCAGGTGCAAATAGGCCAGCACGTCCTTGATTTCCATCCGCTGATAGAATTCCAAGCCGTTGACGATCTGGTACGGCAGCACATGCTCGCGCAGCGCGTGTTCAAATTGCCGCGAGAGGGCGTTGGTGCGGAAGAAAATCGCAAAGTCTCGCGGCCGATACTTCTCCTGCCGCACGGCCGTCGCAATCTGCGCCGCGATCTGCTCCGCTTCGTCGGTGTGCGTCGGATAACAGACCAGGCGGACTTGCGAACCTTCCGGATTTTCGGTCCACAGCCGCTTCTTCTTCCGCCGTTTGTTGTGCGCGATGAGCACGTCGGCCACGCGCAGAATCGCTTGCGTGCTGCGATAGTTCTGCTCGAGGCGAACCACCTTCACGCTCGGGAAGTCGCGCTCGAACTCGAGAATGTTTCGCACGTTGGCGCCGCGCCAACCATAGATCGATTGATCGGGATCGCCAGTCACGCTCAGGTTGGGATGATCGATGGAAAGAGCGCGGATGATGGCATACTGCGCCAGGTTCGTATCCTGATATTCATCGACCAGGATGTACTTGTAGCGGGCGTCCTGCTGCCGCCGCACGTCGGGATTCTCGCGGAGCAGAACCGCGACGTGCTGCAGCAGATCATCAAAATCCACCGCGTTCGCCCGCAATAGCGCCCGCTGATAGGCCGGATAGGCCCGCTCAACTAGCCCGCCCAGCGCGCTGCCATACAGCGCGGTCTCGCGATATTTATCCGGCGTGACGAGGTTGCTCTTGGCGGCGCTGATCGCATGGGCAATGGCGTCCGGCGTGGCATGCGTCGATTCGAGCCGCTCTTCTTGCAGCACCAGTTTGAGCACCTTCCGGCTGTCATCCATGTCGTAGATCGAAAAGTTTTCACCCAAGCCAACGAGGGGTGCGTGAATCCGCAACATGCGAGCACAGAAGCGGTGAAATGTGCCCATCGACACGGGCTGACCCGGCGCTAGGGCGTTCAGCCGGGACCGCATTTCGTCGGCCGCTTTGTTGGTGAACGTCAGCGCCAGAATGTTGCGGGCCTGAATCCCATGCCGCAGCAGATTGGCGACGCGATGCGTCACCACGCGGGTCTTGCCGCTGCCGGGGCCGGCCAGCGTGAGCATGGGGCCATCGATGTGCGCGACGGCCTCCCGCTGGGCAGCGGTCAGCGAGGCAAACAAATCCGTCAGCGGCAAATTGAGTTGTGCTCCGTCCATGCCGTGGATTCTAGCAAATTGCCGTCGTTCTCGGGCGTGCTTGCTGCTAGCATCTGCCTGCTATCATGTCATGAATCATTTTTGATAATATATGTGCTAGCTACTTGGAATAACTTGCAGAGTCGTTATACTTTCGCCCTGTTGGCCGGCTTCCAATGAATGGAATTCAGCCGGACATCTACTCATTTCGATCCAGTTTTTGTAGGGAGGGAACCCATGAGCCGTACCCGCATTCCACTCAGCCGTCAGGACGAACAAGCCCGCCAGCAGAAAGAGCGCTTGGAGATGAGCACCGCCGAGATCGGCCTCTCCGTGCGGACCACCAATTGCCTGGAAGACCGCGGCATCTTCACCGTCCGCGATTTGCTCAACAGCTCGCCTAGCCAACTCCTGGGCATCGCCAACTTCGGCGAGAAGACGCTGGACGAAGTTTACAAGGCCCTGGAGAAGTTCGGCTTTTTCCGAGCTTCCCGCGCGCCAGCCATGGCGGCGTAGCGTTCTGTCGAAGCAAAAGGAAGTGTGCCACTGGCAAGGAAGTCGCGCGCTTGACGTCCTTTGGCATTCGGACGTGGCCGCGACTGACGGCCAGTGCGGACGCGCAACGGCGGCCCAGCACTGGCAGGAAATCTCGGCGGCGGCTTAGCTGACGACCGAAGTCGCGCGCTCGATTTCCTTGCCAGTGGCACAGTGTTGGCAGCCATGGTGCTGATATACCGTCGGCTGTCGTCAATTGCCTCTTGCCCGAAAAATTCTGCCGGCTACTTACCGAACCGCAGTTGCCGCAGCAAACCGTGCGTTTGAAAACCGCCGCCGATGCCATAGATGCGGCGGATCGTGTGTTCCGGGTTTTGCTTTTGATAAGTGCTGACCGAGCGTTCGATTTCGCCGCAGAGTTGCACGAGTACGGGCTGCATGGCGGACTGAAACAGATGATACCGCCGGGCGCGGGCGGGGTCGCGCTTGAGTTGCTCGGCCTGTTCGTGCGTGAGCTGAAACTGCTTGACAAGCTGCGTCGTGAAGTTGTTGCCGGCCTGTCCGAAATTGCGGAACCATAGCCCCTTGGGCGAAGAAATCACCACGCTGGTGCTGCTCACGCCAACATCGACGACGGCCAGCGCGTGGTCAGCCTCGTGCTTCTCGGTCTCACCCGAGGCAAATTCATAGCGCAGCGCATTGTGCAGCGCGACGCATTCGCTTTGCAGAATGTTCACTTCAATGCCTGTTCGCTTGAAGAGTTGCACTCGTTGTTGCACATGTGCGGCCCGGGCCGCAACCATCATGACGCGCCGAGGCGTTTCGTCCGCGGCCTTCCCCTCGGCTTCATTCAGCACGTAGTAGGCCCAGTTCAATTCGTCGAGCGCCACCGGGAACTGATGCCGCGCTTCGTACTGCACCGTTTGCGGAACTTTCTTGGCGGGCAACGGCGGAATTTCGCAAAAGCGACCCAGCACCCGCGATGCCGGGAGCGCGGCAATCACCTGGCAGCCCTTCAGATCGACGCGACTGACAAAATCTTGGAGCGTTTTTCCCAGAACCTCGGAGCGAACCAGATCGGCATCGGGACCGGCCAGCAGGTTCTCGTGCGTGAGGTACTCGCAGCCGATGATCTCGATCACGCCCGTCTCTTCGTCGCGCGCGAGTTGAATTGCCTTAAGCGCGCGATCGCCCAAGTCAATTCCCCAGGCCAGCGCAGGCCCTTTGCGGCTGAAGACGTTCTTAATCCGCGAGAGCACGCTCCCTTTCTCGACTGACATCAAATTCAGCGGCACTTCAGCAACATCCACGCCTTGCAGCGCAAGGCCCAACGCGATGTAAAACTCACCCGGATGTTCCTTGAGAGTGGCGCGCAATTTCTCGTCCGTTGCTTCCAGCCGCGTGAAGTAGGCCAGCCAATCGACGGGGGGCCCGAGCGCGGACTTGATCGGCGAAGGTTGCCACTCGGGCGCGCCGAGTCGCGCGTCGGGAGGCGACTTTTGGAGGCGATTCGCGAGCCGCTGCCGCAGCTTCGCGACGTCTTCGTTCTGGGCCGCGAATTTCCCCAGCTTGTCGGCCAAGCCACGTAGCGATTCCTCCGCCAGCGGCGTTTCTTGCACCGTTTGCAGCAAGGCGGAAAGTTCCAGGGCCAAATCGGCCAGCGTGTGTACATCACTAGTCCGAAAGAGTTCCGGAATCTGTGTGAGGATTTCCACCGCGTTTGCGTATTGAAACTTGCCGATCTCGGCCTTGGCCAGCTTGTAAAAATGATCGCGCAATTGTCCGGCGATCTCTTGAGCTTGCGTGTGGCCTGGCTTCAGGGAGAGCATCCGTTCGATTTTGAGGAGCAATCCGGGATACTGCCTGGCCAACATCCCGTGCCGAATTTCACTACCCAGTTGCAACAGTTCCTGGCGGGCGGCGGTGGCCTGCTCAAGCAGTGACTCCGCGGCCGGAGAACGGAGTAAAGGGGGCACGTCGGAGAGCGTCGTGATTGCCAATTCATAGGAATGATTGGCAACCAGATCGATGCTTCGCGCGAGCGCGAGCTCCGCGGACTGGAGCTGTTCATCCCGGCGGCGCTGCGTCTGGGCAATGGCTTGCACCGCCTGTTGTGCGAGCGCCGTAAATCGGACGTCGTCGATGGCGGCCAGTTTGCGGAATTGCGAGATGGCCGAGTCGAACCGGAACTCATCGGCCGCTTGCGTCGCCGCCGCCAATTGATCGCGGAACGAGCGTTCCTTACCGGCGAGCTCGCCGCGGATGTCGGCCCCGCATTCGCCGCAGAATCGTTCGTCGGCCGCGCACTCGGCTGAACACTGCGGGCACTTCTCCCACAACGGCTGGCCACAATCGCCGCAGAAACGGCGGTTGGGTGGATTTGCTTTCTCACAATGCCGACAGCGGACGGAGTGACCAGCCGTGGCCTGCGCTTCCGCGGAAGGTTGCGGAACGGAAACTTTGGTGCGGCGGCGAATCTCACCATCGACAACAGCCTTCCGCTCGGCATCGGCGAGCGTTTCAAAGGCTTGGCGCAATTCATCGCTCAGCGCCTGCACCAATTGATCATCGCCGCCGTTCGCTTGCGCTTCTAAGATGTTGGCCTGCCGGGTGTAAGCCACACGAATTTTCGAGAGGTCGGCTTCCAACGGAGCCAAGCGTAGCAGTTGATAAGGACTCAAGGGTCGCGAGTGGTCGGTGATTTTAAGCCAATCACGGTAAGGATCGAAGTCGATGGCGGCGACAGGCATGAAGGCTCCAGTGTTGTCTTTCGCTCCGCGAAAGTACGTCCTTTCGCGGAGCGAAAGGCGACGATGCTTTAAGGCCGAATTACAAAATGAACCTTGTACCGCAACTCTCCCAGTCGCGGGTGTTGGGTTTTCAACACTAGTTCACCTTCGGGCGAGCCGAGAAATTGACAGGCAGGGGTGCCGGCGGGAACTTCGAGCGTCAACTCATACAGGCCGGTGACGCCTTCGTCGCCGGTTCGCTCGGTCAGGCTCGCGCGGAGAAAGTCAGGCGTGGCCTGCACGGTGGTTTCTCCCAAGCTCCGCTCGCTGTCACGAATCTTGCCGCGGATCACGAATTTTTGGCTGCGTCCCTGCTTGATCTCTCCCAGGTCAATCACCCCATCGCCGCGGACAGTCGGGCCGAACAGCGCGAACCGCCGCAACACCGTGCCGTGCATCGAGAGTTCAAACTGCTCTTTCTCGATGGTGAGTTCGCTGCTGCCATCCTCGGCGGCTAACGAACGCTGCACATACACGCGCAGGCTATC